>NZ_JBFUHY010000099.1:0-14109 GCF_056402155.1 Pseudomonas sp. P4_C1 | reverse complement strand
AGCTTGCTCGCGATGGCGGTGTATCAGGCGACATCAATAGTGAATGTGCCGACGCCATCGCGAGCAAGCTCGCTCCCACAGGTTGTACGGTGTTACTAATCACTCCCGCGACTCAACCCCCAACTCATCCCACACCGACTCGGCCAAATGGAACGTCGCATTGGCCGCCGGAATCCCGCAGTAGATGGCGCTCTGCATGATCACTTCCTTGATCTCGCCACGGCTCACGCCGTTGTTGGCGGCGGCGCGCAGGTGCAGTTTGAGTTCGCCCTCGCGGTTCATGCCGATCAACATGGCAATGGTGATCAGGCTGCGGGTATGGCGCGGCAGGCCCGGGCGGGTCCAGATGTCGCCCCAGGCGTGACGGGTGATCATCTCCTGAAACTCCGAGTTGAACTCGGTCAGGGCGGTCAGGCTGCGGTCGACGTGGGCGTCGCCGAGGACCGCGCGACGGACTTTCATCCCCTCGTCGTAACGTTGTTTCTCATCCACAGCAATACCCTCAATCAGCCGACAGAAACGCCAGCACGCGCTCGCTGAACGCATCGCCTGCCTGGACGTTGGATAAGTGCGCGGCGTAGAACTCGGCGTACTCGGTGCCCGGCACATGCTCTTGAATGAAATGCCCGCCAGACGGTGGCGTCACGGCGTCTTCGGTACCGGCAATCACCAGCAGCGGCGCCTTGATCGACGACAGCTGATCGCGGAAATCGGCATCGCGCACCGCCGCACAGTTGGCCGCATAGCCTTCTGGCGAAGTGGCCGCGAGCATGTCGGTAATCTGCTTCGCTGCTGCCGGGTTGGCTTCGGAAAAGTCCGGGGTGAACCAGCGGGCAATCGACGCATCGCGCAGTGCAACCATGGCCGCCTGACCATCACGCAGCACCATTTCGATACGCGGGTTCCACACCGACGGATCGCCGATTTTCGCCGCGGTGTTGCACACGATCAGCTTGTTCAGGCGTTCGCCGGCATTGATCCCCAGCCACTGGCCAATCAACCCGCCCATGGACAGACCGCAGAAATGCGCGCGCTCGATGTGCAAGGCATCCAGCAAGGCGAGCACGTCATGACCCAGCTGTTCGATGCTGTAAGGCCCCGGCGTCACCAGCGATTGGCCGTGACCACGGGTGTCGAAACGCAACACGCGAAAATGCTCGGTGAACGCCGGGATTTGCGCGTCCCACATGTGCAGGTCAGTGCCCAAAGAATTGGACAACACCAGTACCGGCGCATCGACCGGTCCATCGAGTTGGTAATGCAGTTCGCCCTCGGCGAGTTGTACAAAAGCCACAGCAAGTCTCCTTCAGGCAGTCAATGCAGAATGTTCAGCCACCGCGCGCTCGACCCAGGTTTTGGCCTGACCGAGGTAATGAGCGGGGTCCAGCAGATGATCGAGTTCAGCCGCCGACAGCTCGGCGGTCACTTGCGGTTCGTCGCCGAGGACCGCACGCAGGTGACGCTGTTCGGCCACCGCGCGTTTGCAGCATTGTTCGAGCAGATGGTGTGCGGTATCGCGACCGACCCGTTGCGCGAGCACGATGCTCACCGCTTCGGCGAGCACCAGTCCCTGGGTCAAATCGAGGTTGCGCGCCATGCGCCCGGCATCCACTTCCAGGCCTTGAGCGATCAGCAACGCCTGCTGCAGGCTGCCCGACACCAGGCAGCAAATTTCCGGCAGGGTTTCCCACTCGGCATGCCACAGGCCGAGGCTGCGCTCGTGTTCCTGGGGCATGGCGCTGAACAGCGTCGAGAGCAGACCGGGTACACGCGTCGCCGCGCCGATCAGCACCGCCGCGCCCACCGGATTGCGCTTGTGCGGCATGGTCGAAGAACCGCCCTTGCCCGGCGCCGAAGGCTCGAACAATTCGGCGGCCTCGGTTTGCATCAGCAGACTGATGTCGCGGCCGAGTTTGCCGAGACTGCCGGCGATCAGACCGAGTGCGGCGCCGAACTCCACCACGCGATCGCGCTGGGTATGCCACGGCTGATCGGGCAAGGTCAGTTGCAGTTCTTCGGCCAGCGCCCGGGCAATCGGCATGGCCTGTTCACCCAGGGCGGCAAGGGTTCCGGACGCGCCGCCGAATTGCAGCACCAGCAGGCGCGGCTTGAGTTCGGCCAAGCGCTGACGACTGCGCGTCACCGCCCCCAGCCAGCCGGCGATTTTCATACCGAGGGTGACCGGCGTTGCATGCTGCAGCCAGGTACGTCCGGCCAATGGCGTGGTCGCGTAGCGCTGGGCCTGGGACGCGAGCGTCTGCCCCAGTTGCGCCAGATGGTTTTCGATCAGTTCCAGTGCGCGGCGCAGTTGCAGCACCAGGCCGCTGTCCATCACGTCCTGACTGGTCGCGCCCAGATGCACATAGCGCTCGGCTTCGGCATCGGTGGCCGCGATCTGTTTGCCCAGTGCCTTGACCAACGGAATCGCCGAGTTACCCGCGGTGGCAATCGCCTCGCCCAACGTAGCGAAGTCATAAAGCCCGGCGCGGCAAGCCGCTTCAATCGGCGCGACAGCACTCGACGGAATCAACCCTACCTGCGCTTCGGCCCGGGCCAGTGCCGCTTCGAAATCGAGCATGGCCTGGACCCGGCCCTGATCGCAGAACACCTCACGCATATCGCGGGCAGTGAAATAGGCATCGAACAATTGATTGCCCGGTCGCTGGTTCATAAACAATTCCTGGAGGCGCGGGCCGCTGCGGCCCACGCGTGAAGATCAAAGATCGTGATGCAGATACTTCGCCTGTTTCGGCAGACGCAGGCTGAACAGGAACGCTATCGCCATCATCACTGTCACGTACCAGTAGAAGGAGTTTTCCATGCCCACGGCCTTGAGACTCAAGGCCACGTATTCCGCCGAACCACCGAAGATCGCATTCGCCACCGCATACGCCAGGCCGACGCCCAGTGCACGCACTTCCGGCGGGAACATCTCGGCTTTTACCAGGCCACTGATGGAGGTGTAGAAACTGACGATCGCCAGCGCCAGGGTAATCAGCACGAAGGCCAGAAACGGACTTGTCACGCTTTTGAGGCTCAACAGGATCGGTACGGTGAACAGYGTGCCGAGGGCGCCAAACCAGAGCATCGAGTTACGCCGGCCGATCTTGTCGGCGAGCATGCCGAAAACCGGCTGCATGCACATATAGAGGAACAGCGCGCCGGTCATGATGTAGCTGGCGGTCTTGGCCGGCATGCCGGCGGTGTTCACCAGATACTTCTGCATATACGTGGTGAAGGTGTAGAAAATCAGCGAACCACCGGCGGTGTAACCCAGTACGGTGATGAACGCGGCTTTGTGGTCGCGAAACAGCGCGCTGATGCTTCCTGCGTCCTTGTTTTCGCGCATTTCCTTGCTGGAAGTTTCTTTAAGCGAACGACGCAGATACAGCGAAACCAACGCCGCCATGGCACCGACCACAAAGGGAATCCGCCAACCGTAGGCACGCAGGTCATCCTCGGTGAGGAACTGTTGCAGGATCACCACCAGCGACACCGCGAGCAACTGGCCGCCAATCAGGGTCACGTACTGGAACGAGGCGAAGAAACCGCGCTGGCCCTTGAGCGCCACTTCGCTCATGTAAGTCGCGGTGGTGCCGTACTCACCGCCCACCGACAAGCCTTGCAGCAAACGGGCGAACAGCAACAGGATCGGCGCCCAGACCCCGATACTGTTGTAGGTCGGCAAGCAGGCAATAAGCAAAGAGCCGAAGCACATCATCAGAATCGAGATCAGCATCGAGTTCTTGCGCCCGTGCTTGTCCGCCAACCGACCGAAAATCCAGCCACCAATCGGGCGCATCAGGAAGCCGGCGGCAAACACGCCAGCCGTGTTGACCAACTGCACCGTGGGGTTGTCGGACGGGAAAAAGGCCGGCGCGAAATAGATCGCGCAGAAGGCATAGACATAGAAGTCGAACCATTCGACCAGGTTGCCGGACGAAGCACCGACGATGGCGAAGATCCGCTTGTTGCGTTCTTCGCCCGTATAAAGAGCTATAGGAGCCGTGGGTGTTGTCATTGTTTTTTCACTCAAAGGGGACAGTGAGAGTCTAGACACACTTTGCAACAGTCCCGTTCCGCAGATGCATCAGCAACGCAAATCCACTGTGGGAGCGAGCTTGCTCGCGATAGGGGCGGGTCAGACAACATCAATGGTGAATGTTCCGACGCCATCGCGAGCAAGCTCGCTCCCACAGGTTTTTGCGGTGTTCACTTAATAGTCGAAGAACACCGTCTCGGCATCGGTACCCTGCAAAATCACGTTCCACTGGTACACGCCCAACGCATCCTGCTTCGCCATCAGCGTATTACGACGCTCGGCCGGCACGCACTCCAGCAATGGATCGTCGACGTTGGCGGCTTCGCCATCAAAGTAAATCCGCGTCAGCAAGTGCTTCACCAGGCCACGGGCAAACACCAGCACCACCAGGTGCGGTGCCTGGGTCGTGCCTTTCAAACCTTCAACCGTGCCCGGCTTGATCGTGGTGAAGCGAAAACGCCCTTCGGCATCCACCGGCACCCGGCCAAAACCTTCGAAGTTCGGGTCCAGGGGTTTGTCCTGGTCATCTTCCGGGTGATCGTATTTGCCGGCGGCGTTGGCCTGCCAGACTTCCAGCATTGCGTCGTTGACGACATCACCGTTGCCATCGACCACTTGCCCGGTGATCGCCACGCGCTCGCCCAGGGTTTGTTCGACGGCCAGGTTTTCGCGGTTCAGCCAGGTCAGGCCGATGTGGTAGTACGGCCCGACGGTGTGGGACGTGGTCGCAGTCAGCGTCATCTTATTTCTCCATCGGCGTGGCGTCGCGGCCGCGCAAAACGATGTCCCAGCGATAACCGAGGGCATAGGAAGGGATGGTTTTTTCCAGATCGAACGTGGCGATCAAGCGCTCTTTGGCGCCGGTATCGGGCACGCAGTTGTAGATCGGGTCGTAGGCCAGCAACGGGTCGCCCGGGAAATACATTTGCGTCACCAGCCGCGTCAGGATGCTCGGTCCGAACAGAGAGAAATGGATGTGCGCCGGGCGCCAGGCGTTGTGGTGGTTACCCCATGGATAGGCGCCGGGCTTGATGGTCTGGAACTGATACCAGCCATCGGCGTCGGTCACGGTGCGGCCGGTGCCGGTGAAGTTAGGGTCCAGCGGCGCGTCGTGCAGGTCGCGAGCATGGGCGTAGCGACCGGCGGCGTTGGCCTGCCAGATCTCCACCAGAATCCCCGGCACCGGCAGACCGTTCTCATCCAGCACACGGCCGTGGATGATGATGCGCTCACCCTGTGGTTGCCCTTCATGCTGGGCAGTCAGGTCGTTGTCCTTCTCGTTGACGCACTCGGCGCCGATGGTCGGCCCGGTGATTTCCGACAACGAATGGGGCAGAAACACCAACGGCTTGGACGGCGAGCGCAGGTTGGTGGATTGATAGGTCGGGTGCAGGTATTCCGGCTGAGTGCCCGCCTGCGGGCGACGGTATCCAGGCTTGTCAGTCATTACACTTTCCTCAGTTCTTATTAGCCGACGGGGCGTGTCAGACACGTTCGATCGCCAAGGCCAGACCCTGGCCGACGCCGACGCACATGGTCGCCAGGCCTTTCTTGCCACCGGTTTTTTCCAGCTGATGCAACGCGGTCAACACTAGTCGCGCACCGCTCATGCCCAACGGATGACCCAAGGCAATCGCGCCACCGTTGGGGTTGACCTGGGCCGCATCGTCGGCGATCCCCAGTTCACGCAGCACCGCCAAACCCTGGCTGGCGAAGGCTTCGTTGAGTTCGATCACGTCGAAATCGCTGACCGCCACACCGAGGCGTTCGGTCAGTTTACGCACCGCAGGCACCGGGCCAATGCCCATCACCCGCGGCGCAACACCGGCGCTGGCCATGCCCAGCACTTTGGCGCGGGCGGTCAGGCCGTGTTTCTTCACGGCTTCGGCCGAGGCCAGGATCAACGCTGCCGCGCCATCGTTTACTCCGGAGGCGTTGCCGGCGGTGACAGTTTTGTCGGGGCCGTTGACCGGTTTGAGTTTGGTCAGGGCTTCCAGGGTGGCGTCGGCGCGAGGATGCTCGTCCTGGCTGACCACGGTTTCACCCTTCTTGTGGGCAATGCGCACTTCGACGATTTCTTCGGCGAAGAACCCGGCAGCTTGCGCGGCGGCCGTGCGTTGCTGACTGCGCAGTGCGAAAGCGTCCTGATCTTCGCGGGAAACTTCGTAGTCATCGGCTACGTTATCAGCGGTCTGCGGCATCGCGTCCACGCCGTACTGGGCTTTCATCAATGGGTTGATAAAACGCCAGCCAATGGTGGTGTCTTCCAGCTTCATGTTGCGCGAGAACGCGGCATCAGCTTTACCCATCACGAACGGCGCACGGGACATCGACTCGACGCCACCGGCAATCGCCAGCTCCATCTCGCCGCTGGCGATGGCACGGAACGCGGTGCCGATGGCGTCCATACCCGAAGCGCAAAGACGATTGAGGGTCACACCAGGAATGCTTTCCGGCAGGCCCGCCAGCAGCAGCGCCATGCGCGCGACGTTGCGGTTGTCTTCCCCGGCCTGGTTGGCGCAGCCGAGGAACACCTCGTCCACGGCGCTCCAGTCCACCGACGGGTTGCGTTCCATCAAGGCTTTGATCGGCACGGCAGCCAGATCGTCAGCCCGCACCGTCGACAGACCACCGCCGAAACGGCCGATGGGGGTACGAATCGCGTCGCAGATATAAACGTCACGCATCAGGCTTCTCCGGGGGCTTGGCCGTGGGCGGCGGCGGTGCGGGCTTCAAGATCGCGCAGCGCGGTCAATTCCACGATGGTTGGCTCCGCGGTGGTCGCAACACTGTCGGCAAAGCGAATCGGCCAACCGGTGGCGGCGACCACTTGCTCGCGGGTCACGCCCGGATGCAGTGCGGTGACCACGAACTCGTGGGTACCCTCCTCCGGCTCCATGGTGCACAGGTCAGTGATGATGCCGACCGGACCGGCGCCTGGCAGACCGAGACGCTTGCGTGAATCGCCGCCCTCGCCATGGCCGACCGAGGTAATGAAGTCGAGTTTGTCAACAAAGGAGCGCGACGATTGCTTGAGGATAATCAGTACGCTCTTGGCGGAACCGGCAATCTCCGGCGCGCCACCGGCACCCGGCAGACGCACTTTCGGCGCGTGGTAATCGCCGACTACGGTGGTGTTGATGTTGCCGAAACGGTCGACCTGCGCTGCGCCGAGGAAGCCGACGTCGATGCGCCCGCCCTGCAGCCAGTAACGGAATATCTCGCCGGTGGGGACCACGGTGTCGGCGGTTTCCGCCAGTTCACCGTCGCCGATCGACAACGGCAGTACGCTCGGCTTGGCACCGATCGGACCCGATTCGTAGATCAGCACGACATCAGGCGAGGAAGTCAGGCGCGCCAGGTTGGCCGCTTTCGACGGCAGGCCGATGCCGACGAAGCACACCGAACCGTTCTTCAGACGGCGAGCGGCGGCGACGGTCATCATTTCATTGGTGGTGTAAGTCATTACTTCGCCTCCGAAGCGGCGGCCAGTTTGGCCTGGAACTCGCTGAAGTCAGCGCTRCCGTGGATGTACTCATTGATCCACGCGGTGAAGGTTTCACGGTCGCGGGCAATCGGGTCCCAGGCCTGGTAGAAACGGTTGTCGCGCTCGTTGTAGCCGTGGGCGTAGGACGGGTGCGCGCCGCCAGGCACGTGGCAAACAGCGCTCAAGGCCCAGGTTGGCAATACACAGGAATTCATCGGTGCATTGAGGTCGTCGACGATTTCCTCAACGGTGACGATGCAGCGCTTTGCCGCCAGCGCGGCTTCTTTCTGCACACCGAGAATGCCCCAGAGCAGCACGTTGCCCTTGCGGTCGGCTTTCTGTGCGTGAATCACGGTAATGTCCGGACGTACCGAAGGCACGGCGGCCAACACTTCGCCAGTGAACGGGCAGGTGACGGATTTGATCAGCGGGTTGACCTTCGGCAAGTCGGAACCGGCGTAGGCACGCAATACCGCGAATGGCAGGCCGGAAGCGCCGGCAACGTAGGCATTGGCCAGGTCGGCGTGGCTGTGCTCTTCGATTTCCAGCGGGTGCGGCCACTGCTTCTCAACGGCGTCACGCAGGCGATGCAGGGAGCCGACACCCGGGTTACCGCCCCAGGAGAAAATCAGCTTGCGGGCACAACCGGCACCGATCAACTGGTCGTAGATCAAGTCAGGGGTCATCCGCACCAGGGTCAGGTCTTTCTTGCCCTGGCGAATGATTTCGTGACCCGCCGCCGTCGGGATCAGGTGGGTAAAGCCTTCGAGCGCGACCGTATCGCCGTCGTTTACGAATTGCTTCACCGCGTCGTGCAGCGAAAGGATTTCAGCCATTGGGGCAGGCTCCCATTTATTGTTAACCGACAGTGGAAGAAGGCGCCGATGCGCAGCGCCGGAATGACTGAAGATTAAGCCCGTGCAAAACGCCAAACAATCCGATAATCGACTAACCGTTCGATTATCGAACATATTGTTGCTTGGCTACCGATCCCCAAAAGCTTCGCGAGCAGGCTCGCTCCCACAAGGTATGGCGTAATCCATGTGGGAGCGGGCTTGCCCGCGATGAGGCCCTCAACCTCGCTGAAAATTCTGAACCCTGGAATCAGGTCGCATCCGCATGACTGACCATGCCCTTGATCACCACTGCCGTGGTCGCCAAGGCCGCCGGAATCACCAGCGCTGTCAGCACTTGCTCGAAATTCCAGCCCAGCCCCAGCAGCGTCGCTCCCATCCACGCCCCGAGAATGGCGCCGAAGCGGCCGATCCCGAGCATCCACGACACCCCGGTGGCCCGCCCCTGAGTCGGATAAAACCGTGCAGCCAGCGACGGCATTGCCGATTGCGCGCCGTTGACACACATCCCGGCCACCAGCACCAGGGTCGCCAGCAGCGCGATGTTGCCCAGGCTCTGCCCTACCGCGTAGGCAAACACCCCGGCCAGCAGGTAAAAAATGCCGATGACCTTGTGCGGATTGAACCGGTCCATCGCCCAGCCCACGCCCACCGCACTCAATACGCCACCGAACTGGAACAGTGCGCCGATGAAAGCGGCTTGCTCCATGCTCGCGCCACTGTCACGCATCAGCGTCGGCAGCCAGCTGGTCAGCAGGTAAACGATCACCAGGCCCATAAAGTAGGTCAGCCACAGCAGCAAGGTGCCGGTGCTATAGGTGCCGGAGAAGATCACCGCGAACACATTGCGCGCCTTCACGGTTTTCTGTTCCGGCACGCTGAAACTGGACGCCTGGGCCACCACCGTCGGATCAATCGGCGCCAGTGCCTTGCGCACTTTGTCCGTACCGCGATTGCGTACCACCAGGTAACGCGCCGACTCCGGCAGCCAGAGCAGCAAAACGACGGCGAGGATCAGCGGCAGAATCCCGCCGATCAGCAGCAGGCTGTGCCAGCCAAAGGCCGGAATCAGCTTGGCCGAGATAAATCCGCCGCCAGCCATGCCGAGGTTGAAACCGCAGAACATGCTGGTTACCAGCAGGGATTTTTTGCGTTCCGGGGTGTACTCCGACAGCAGGGTCGTGGCATTCGGCATGCCGGCGCCCAGACCCAGGCCGGTCAGGAAGCGCAACACCAGCAACTGATCGACATTGCTGCTGTAGGCCGAAGCCAGACTGAAGGCACCGAACAACAGCACCGCACCGACCAGTACGACTTTTCGTCCGAAGCGGTCGGCCAGAGGGCCGGAGCCCAGTGCGCCGAAGACCATGCCGATCAACGCCGCACTCATCACCGGGCCGAGACTGGCACGGTCGATACCCCAGTCCTGGGACAGGGCCGGGGCGATGAACCCCATGGCCGCGGTGTCGAGGCCGTCGAGGAAGACAATCAGGAAACACAGGATCACCACCCGCCATTGGTAGCGCGAAATGGGTTGAGCATTGATGAAGGACTGCACGTCAAGGCAGTTACCTACAGCAGACTGAGGCTGGTTCATTATTTTTATTCCACGGATCGCTGTCGAACGGTGTCAGCAGATGCTGACGAAGCCGCGACAGTAATGATCCGGGGGAAACAGCGTCAATTCACCCAGCGCGACTCTGTGCGTTTATCGAACACCTTAAGTGAACAGCTGCGTACTCAGGTCGCGACTGGCACTTAGCAGGCCGGGCAGGAAACGCTGCTCCAGCTCATTGCGGCTGACCCGCCCCGCATGGGTGCTAACGTTGAGGGCCGCAACCACCTGGCCGGAGGCGTCATACACAGGAACGGCAATTGAACGCAGCCCTTGCTCGAGTTCCTGGTCGACGATGCACCAGCCTTGCTGTCGCACCTCTTGCAGGCATTCGAGCAGCGCCTCGGGGGTGTGGATCGTGCGGCTGGTCTTGGCCTGCAATTCGGCGTGGTCGAGGTATTCGCCCAGCGACGTGTCATCCAGCGCGGCCAGCAGAATCCGCCCCATCGACGTGCAATAGGCCGGCAAGCGCCCGCCCACCGACAGGTCCACCGAAATCAGGCGCTGGGTGGTTGCGGAGCGGGCGATGTACAAAATGTCATCACCTTCCAGCGTGGCCATGTTGCAGGCCTCGTGCAGTTGCTCGCTCATGCGGTCCAGGTAAGGCTGGGCGGACACCGCCAGCGGCGTCGATGACACATAGGCATGGCCGAGGGTCAGGACTTTGGGCAGCAACGAATAGGTGCGGCCGTCGGTGGTGGCGTAGCCGAGTTTGATCAGGGTATGCAGGCAACGGCGCACGGCGGCGCGGGGAATTTCCGTGCGGTGACTGATCTGGGCGATGGTCAGGTGCCGTTTGCGCTCCTGGAACGCCTGCACTACGGCCAGGCCACGGGCCAGGGACGTCATGAAGTCCGGGTCGCCGGTCAGTGCCTGGATCCGCTTGGCCGGCGAAGCAACGATGGGGGGAGCCACTGAAGTGAAGGAATTGCGCATTTGATCGTTCATACAAGGTCCTGTTACCCACTCGGATCAGCGACTATTACAAAGGGCTACCGCCTGGCGCTCAAGCCCGGCCTGCCATCTTCGGGCGATTATCGAACGCTCGACCGATAATCGCAATCCACCGTGTCAATCACCCGATTCGCGGGTGTTCGATTTTTTCGCTGACTCACGAACCGCTGTTTACATCGACTCGACACAGGACTTAATGGGGCAATCTAAATACCGTAACTTGTTCGAACTATATGGCGTCCGGCAGGCATCGCTGCAATGTGGTACCCGTCGGCGTTCCAGTTAATCGTAAAATTTCGAGCAACAAAACGGTCACACACCGGGATCCGCTTTTAACTCTTTGGAGATAGTGTTCTTCAAATCGGCCGCTATAATACAATTCAGTAGCGCTTCGGTTTTTTACTTGCCGAACCCGCTACCCGGCAATGCGATGTTCCATCGCCGTTGCCCGTTGCAAGCGCCAGACTCGCATTGAACCGCCTTGCCAGTGCGCTTGCCGATACAGGAAACTGAAGCTACGTCAGCTGTTTATATCTGGTGCCGTGGCCGCCTGTGACATGGAAGTATTGATCACCCTGTTGCCAAAACGATGCCTTGACGGGCATTGCCCATTCGACGAACGTGATCAATCGATTTGATGCAGCGCGTGTTCACCAGAATTTATCCCAACTCAATCAGGTAGCACTGTGACGAAAGACGAACTGCGCGCGGAACTAGAGCGCCAGGAACAACGCTACAAGGAAGTTTACGGCGGAGAAGTCACCACTTACGCCGCTCAACCCGAACCGGAACGCAAACCCTGGCGTAAACGCGCCACTGTCCAGGATCAGGTTTTCCAGCAAGAACTTCAAAAAATGGAAAAGGAACTCAAAGCCGAAGAGCCGTGACTGCTTTGGCCTGATCCTTACAAAGGCCTGCCTCTGCACCCGTTAAAAGCGGGGGTGTATTGATGCTGCCTTTCGCGCCCGCCATGAGCGGGCAGCGGCCATCACCGTCGTCGAATCCGGCAAATTTCCGGTATCTGACCTATTTCTCAGATTTTTCTCACAACCGTTCAAGCCCCTCTTACCGGGCCGCGAAGGTTTTGTGACGGTATATTTTTTAAATTAAATCAATGACTTATAAAACACAGCAAAACCGTGGGTTTTCAGGTGCTGCGGCAAAAAAATTCGTTGAAGAATGTTACCGACGAGCAGCTAGTGCATTGATTAGCGGTCTTTTCTGGCATAATCGCGCCCCCTTATGACCGGGTCAGAAAACCTTCATGATCGATTTATTCAGCGGACTGGATGCTTGGGTGCTTGTGAGCCTCTTGCTCGCCCTGGCCTTTGTCCTCGCCTTCGAGTTCATCAACGGCTTTCATGACACCGCTAACGCGGTGGCGACCGTTATCTACACCAAAGCCATGCCGCCTCACCTGGCGGTGTTTTTCTCCGGTGTGTTCAACTTCCTCGGCGTACTGCTGGGCGGGGTCGGCGTGGCGTATGCCATCGTCCACCTGCTGCCGGTAGAACTGCTGATCAATGTGAACACCGGGCACGGACTGGCGATGGTGTTCTCGTTGCTCGCCGCCGCCATCACCTGGAACCTGGGCACCTGGTACTTCGGTATCCCCGCCTCCAGCTCCCATACGCTGATCGGTTCGATCCTCGGCGTGGGTCTGGCGAACGCCTTGATCAACGAAATTCCGTTGGCCGATGGTGTGAACTGGCAGAAGGCAATCGATATCGGCATGTCGCTTGTATTCTCACCAATGGCAGGCTTCCTGATCGCCGCACTGATCCTGATCGGTCTTAAATGGTGGCGTCCGCTGTCGAAGATGCACAAGACGCCGGAAGAGCGCCGCAAGATCGACGACAAGAAACACCCGCCGTTCTGGAATCGCCTGGTACTGGTGATCTCGGCCATGGCCGTGAGCTTCGTGCACGGTTCCAACGATGGCCAGAAAGGTATCGGCCTGATCATGCTGGTCCTGATCGGTATCGTGCCGGCCCAGTTCGTCCTCGACCTGAACAGCACGACCTATCAGATCGAGCGGACCCGCGACGCCACGCTGCACCTGAGCCAGTTCTACCAGCGCAATGCCGAAACCCTGGGCGAGTTCCTGGCCCTGGGCAAGAGCCTGAATGGCGATCTGCCGGAGAAATTCCGTTGCAACCCGCAACAGACCGAACCGACCATCGCCGCCCTGCTCGACACCCTCAAGGGTGTAGCCGACTATCACTCGCTGCCGGCGGAAAGCCGTATCGAAGTCCGTCGCTACCTGCTCTGCCTGGACGACACCGCGAAGAAAGTCAGCAAGTTGCCAACTCTCGGGGCTCGTGAAAAGGCCGACCTGGACAAGCTGCGCAAAGACCTGACCACCACCACCGAATACGCGCCGTTCTGGGTAATCCTGGCGGTTGCACTGGCCTTGGGCCTGGGCACCATGGTCGGCTGGAAACGCGTGGTACTGACCATTGGCGAGAAGATCGGCAAGCAAGGCATGACCTACTCCCAAGGCATGTCGGCGCAGATCACCACTGCCAGCCTGATCGGCATGGCGAACATCTTCAGCCTGCCGGTTTCCACCACCCACGTGCTGTCCTCGGGCGTGGCGGGCACCATGGTCGCCAACAAAAGCGGCCTGCAAGGCGGCACCGTCAAAACCATCCTGCTGGCCTGGGTATTGACCCTGCCAGCCACCGTGGCCCTGTCGGCCGGGTTGTTCTGGCTGGCTTCGAAGGCCCTTGGCAGCTGATAGGCGGCCAAACGAAAAAAGGCGCGCTCCGCAAGGACCGCGCCTTTTTTATTGCCAAAATCTTCGCCACACCACAAATCACTGTGGGAGCGAGCTTGCTCGCGATAGCGGCCTTACAGCCAATATAGATGCTGAATGTTATGGCCTCATCGCGAGCAAGCTCGCTCTCACATCTATGGTTACCCCCTTTTCTGCAATACTGTTGTTGATGTCGTGTTTGGCTTGCTTTCATCTATCCGGCGTCTGAGTTGGGGTTGTGGCCCCCGCGCCTCGATGAGAATCGATGCCCAACGACCCTAATTAGGGGAACGGCCTTGCAGCCGTGTGAGAGCCCAGGGTTGTCGTCAGGCCGGTTGGCCGTTCATGTCATCAGTTATCCAGCATCGCAAAACCAGGTGGGTGGTGCTTGGGTGACAG
>NZ_JBFUHY010000098.1:0-15638 GCF_056402155.1 Pseudomonas sp. P4_C1 | reverse complement strand
TATTTATAACTACCCGTTACCCTTGTTCAGTGCGGTAAATTTAAAGAATTTGTTTTTTGTAGGGTTGGCCTTGATTTTTTGGCGCAAGATCTCAAGTGAATATGAGCATTTTGAGTTGGTTTTTTGCTTCTTTTTTTGCGCAACTTTTATACGGATTGCATTGGGCGATTTTGCAATTGTCGCGGGAAGAAGTTATGCGGCTATTTCGATGTTTGAGTACGTATTGTTACCGTTTGTCTTCTTTTCGTTGTTCGGCAAATGGCTGGGCTACGCTCTAATAATACTGTATGCAGGACTGACTTTGTTCTTGAATTTGACAGATAATGCAGGTTGGACAGGTGAAGCAGTTCAATTTTTTAATTTCAATAATTAGTAAGTAGAGAGTAAATTGAAAAATATACTTTTTGTGATGGGTGGCCTATCCATGGGGGGCGTAGAAACCTACGTGGTCCGTTTGGCCACCGAATTACAGAAGCAGGGCCACTCCGTCACTGTGATTTTGCTCTCCAGTAAATATGATGATTTACTCTTCCAAAAGCTATCGTCTGTAGCAACAGTTTGCGTTGTTGAGTATTTTCCATTTTTTGGAGCATCCAGTTGGCTAAACGCTTTGGTGCCTGCGAGTGCGTGTTCTCATACTCATTTTGATGTGGTTCATGTTGTTGACTTATTAACTTTGTCGTATATGTATTTTCAGCGGAAAAAATATTCTTTCGATGCACTGTCTATCGGTATCTACCATTCTCGAGAAATTGTTTGGTGGCGTGATCGAAGTGTCTATTTTAGAAAAAAGATGCTTGAATTGTACGATAAAAATGTAAAGCTTACTCTGTTTCCGAATGAGAGTACTGCGGAGATTGCGGCAACGTACAAGGCTTTAGATGTTAGTGAGGTGGCATTGTTGCCACTGGGTATATCACTTGAGCATTATAGGATGTGTTGTCCTGACAAGCGGTCATTAAAACTGTTATCTGTTGGTCGTCTTGTGGACTTCAAGGTTTACAATAGGCATGTAATATCTATATTGTCAAGTTTGCGACTTGTTGATGATTTTCATTATTATATATATGGCGACGGGCCCGAAAGAGAAGCGCTTGAAGCTTACTCGGTCCAGTGTGGTGTAGCGCAGTTTGTCCACTTTATGGGCGAAGTAAAGTATTCGGATCTTCCTGAAATTATTAATGGCGCTTTTTGCTTTATAGGCTCTGGTACCACTCTCATCGAAGCCTCTGCAGCGGGTGTGCCATCAATTGTTGGGATAGAATCAATACCGACTCCCCATACGTGTGGCTTTTTTTCGGAAATTGACGGCTACTCATACAACGAAGCCTCAGCCACAACACGTCGAATTCCTATTTTTGAATGCATAGAAATGCTATATCGAATGGAAGTTTCTCAATATAACTCACTGTCTGATGCGCATAGAGCTAAAGCCGGGCAGTTTAATATCGAAGATACAACTTCAAGGTTTATTGAGTTGTCGGCATGTTACCCGGACTTTAAAATTCGATTCAGTAGGTGCCGAGCTATATTTTCTTTTGTGTACTCAATTGTCAAGCTTGGGCCAAAGKCTCTTAAATCAAGATTTGATAACGTGTAAAGTGTTACCTGGGTTTCTGGATCTGCAATATATTGAAGTCATTTTACGGTTGGCCCGGCGGTTAGTCGCAAGGAAATTCAATGCTTAAACTCGAAGATGTAAATTTGGCCGTTGTAGGTCTTGGTTATGTGAGCCAGCCGCCGGCTATAGAGTTTGGCAATAAAGTGAGCGTGGTCGGGTTTGATATCAGCAAAACCACGATTGATGCGCTGAAATTTAGTCATGATTCTACGCGCGAGGTATCTGGCAGCGTATTAAAGTCTGAACTCCATCGAGTCACTAACATTAAAAAAGTTACCTCTGGATTCACTCAGGGAGCCGTCGGTCTGGTCGATTTGTTATTTGGCAGAATTATCACGGCAGGGACTCATAAGGTCAAAGGCATCAAGGTCACAGCAGCGGCAGAGACTATTGAGAATACTCTGCGTGATTTTAATAGTGAGGGCTCGTGCACCGGCCGATTGCGCGGTCGTTACRATGTTTAGGAATATGATTTCGTTCGATTTCCGTTTTCGTAAAACCATCCCGTTTGACTCGAAAAATATAGGTGATGTGCTGATCGAGTCCCTATCAGCTCCTGAGCTATTGACTAAGTTGTCGGCTGCAGCCGTTTTGCAGGGTGGCAGATTTGATTGGGAAAGCACCTCGAAAAAGACTTGGTCCGAGTTGCTCGCGTTGGCCAAACGCTCAAAAGAAGGTGCTTGCTAGATGAAAATCCTGGTGGTTACGCAATATTTCTGGCCTGAGTCGTTCATTATTAATGATTTGGTCAAGACTTTGTCTGCTCAAGGGCACGTCATCAAGGTTCTTACGGGTAAGCCAAATTACCCTGATGGCGTTGTCTTTAGTGGTTACAGTGCTTCTGGATATCAGGAAGAAAAATTCGAGTCTTACGTTAGTGTTTGTCGTGCACCACTCAGACCACGTGGTGCTTCCGGTGCAAAAAATCTTGTGCTGAACTATTTGTCGTTTATTTTAAATGGGCTTAAATTTTACCCGGCCGCAGTAAAGGGTGAAAATTTTGACGCGATTTTTGTGTTTGCACCTTCACCGATTACCTCGGTAATCCCTGCGATTTACTTGAAGTGGAAACTCAAGAGTCATCTGGCTGTATGGGTTCAAGATCTCTGGCCGGAGAGCTTGAGTGCGACCGGGTTCATCAAGAACAAAACTATATTGCGTGTTGTGGGCTGGCTGGTGAAAGGTATTTACGCCTTCGTCGATACGCTTCTGGTTCAGTCGAGGGCATTTCGAGAGCCGGTCGCCCGTTATGCCAATCCTGACAAGGTTGTGTATCACCCCAACTCCTATCAGGACGTGCCACCGAGTCTGGTAGAGACCCGGATTCCTGCACCCTTGCTCGCGGAGCTCGACAATAATTTCTGTCTTGTCTTTGCCGGAAACCTGGGGACCGCACAGTCGGTCGAAACCCTCGTTGAGGTAGCTGACAAGCTTCGCCATTTGTCGGAACTCAGGATTGTGTTGGTCGGAAGCGGCAGTATGTCGAGCTGGATTGAAACCCAGAAGAAATCCCGAGGTTTGGACAACCTTGTTCTTGCCGGACGCTTTGCGGCCACTGAAATGCCGCATTTTTTCAGTCGCGCCGCGGGATTATTGGTGACGTTGAAGCAGGATGAGGCGTTCTCCTATACCATCCCTAGTAAAGTCCAGGCTTACCTGGCAGCAGGGAGGCCGATTATCGCGGCGTTGGACGGGGAGGGCGCGCGCGTCATTCAAGAGGCGGGAGCCGGTCTGACCACTGCGGCGCAAGATGCCGAAGGTATGGCCAAATGCATTGAACAACTTTTCCGCATGACCTCGGATGAGCGAGAATCGTTGGGGCAGTCAGGTCGGGYGTACTACCTGGAGCATTTCGAAATGGAGCGGCAAAGCCAGCGTCTGGTCGAAATCCTCAGTAGCAGGATCAATGAATTGAAAGGTAGCTCAAAATGAAAGTTCTTGTGTTAGGGGTCACCGGAATGCTGGGTAGCACGGTGTTCAGGCAATTCCATGGAAACCCGCACTTCGAGGTGTGGGGCACTTTGCGCAATCCGGGTGGCGCAAAATACTTTTCTGAGGACATGCACAGTTCGTTGATCAGTAATGTCGATGTGCTTGACCAGGACTCGCTGGTTTCGGTGCTGGCACGGGTCAAACCGGATGTCGTCATCAACTGCATCGGGCTCATCAAACAATTGGCTGACGCCAAGGACCCCCTTTCCGCGCTTCCTATCAATGCCATGTTGCCGCATCGCATTGCCAGGTTGTGCGCGTTGTCCGGTTCTCGCCTGATTCATATCAGCACCGATTGCGTGTTTTCAGGCCGTAAAGGCATGTACACCGAGGAGGATATGTCCGATGCAGAGGATCTCTACGGTAAGTCCAAATACATCGGTGAGCTTCACTCGGAGCTGAATGCCGTCACGCTACGAACCTCGATCATTGGTCACGAACTGGGGAGCCAGTATTCGCTGGTGGACTGGTTCCTGTCCCAGAACGGGACGGTCAAGGGTTATGAGAAAGCCATTTTTTCGGGGCTTCCTACCGTAGAGCTGGCGCGTGTCATTCGCGACTACGTGATCCCGAATCCACAACTCCACGGCCTGTATCATGTTTCGGTGGCGCCGATTGACAAGCTGTCTCTTCTGAAGCTGGTAGCGGAAGTTTACGAAAAGAAAATCGATATCATCGCGGATAGCCAATTATCTATAGATCGCTCACTGAACTCCTCGAAGTTTCAGGCAGCAACCGGTTACGTTCCACCGTCGTGGTTGGAATTGGTTAAATCGATGCGCGCGTTGCGTTGATCAATAAATTCAATCAGGTTTGGGAAGGTCGTTATGTTCGATAATAAGGTTTTGATGATCACGGGCGGCACGGGCTCGTTTGGCCATACGGTGTTGAAGCGTTTTCTGGATACCGATGTAAAAGAAATTCGCGTATTCAGCCGCGACGAGAAAAAGCAGGAAGATATGCGCATTGCTTTGTCGAATGACAAAGTGAAGTTCTACATCGGTGACGTACGTGATCGCGATAGCCTCGATCAGGCCATGGTGGGGGTGGATTACATTTTCCACGCCGCAGCCTTGAAGCAAGTGCCTTCCTGCGAGTTTTACCCGATGGAAGCCGTGCGTACCAACGTCATGGGTACCGAAAACGTATTGAATGCGGCCATTGCTTCGGGTGTGAAACGCGTTGTTGTACTCAGTACCGACAAGGCTGTCTACCCGATCAATGCCATGGGTATTTCCAAAGCCATGGCTGAAAAGCTGATGGTTGCCAAATCGCGGATGATTCCGGCGACAGGCCCGGTGATCTGCGCAACCCGCTACGGTAACGTCATGGCATCGCGCGGTTCGGTGATCCCGTTGTTCATCAATCAGCTGCAGAGTGGCGAGCCGCTGACCGTCACTGACCCGAACATGACACGCTTCCTGATGTCGCTCGAGGATTCTGTCGACCTGGTTCTGCACGCGTTCGAACATGCCGAGCAAGGTGATATTTTCGTCCAGAAAGCTCCTGCCTCGACAGTGGCGGACCTGGCGCAAGCGCTCAAGGAACTGTTTGCTCGTGACAATGCCGTCAAGGTCATTGGTACCCGCCACGGCGAAAAACTCTACGAGTCGCTGATCTCCCGTGAAGAAATGGCCAAAGCCGAAGACATGGGGCGCTACTACCGTATTCCGTCGGACAATCGCGACCTCAACTACAAGAAGTTTTTTGTTGAGGGCGAACAAGAGATATCCGATCTCGACGACTACACCTCCCACAATACAGAGCGTCTCGATGTAGAAGGCGTGAAGAAAGTTCTGTTGAATCTGGAATACATTCAGGAGCAACTTGATGCTTAAGGTCATGACGCTGGTTGGTACGCGACCAGAACTTATCAAGATGAGCCGCGTCATTGCCGAGCTTGATAAGCAGGTTAATCATGTGTTGGTTCACTCGGGTCAGAACTACGACTTCGAATTGAATCAGGTTTTTTTCGATGACCTCGAGATTCGTAAACCTGATTACTTCCTGGGTGCAGCCGGCGATACCGCAGCCAAGACCATCGCCGAAGTGATTTCAAAGGCGGATGAAGTATTTGAGGCGGAAAAGCCAGATGCGCTTCTGCTCTACGGCGATACCAATACCTGTCTGGCCGTCATTGCCGCCAAGCGCCGCAAGATTCCGGTGTTCCACATGGAAGCCGGTAACCGCTGTTTTGATCAGCGTGTCCCTGAAGAGCTGAATCGCAAGGTGCTCGATCACCTCAGCGATATCAATATGGTCCTGACCGAGCATGCCCGGCGTTACCTGATCGCTGAAGGGATTCGCCCTGAAACCATCATCAAGACCGGATCGCACATGGAGGAGGTGCTCGACTACTACATGCCGAAAATCCTCACCTCCGACGTGCTGGCGCGAGAAGGCCTGGAGCAGGACAAGTTCTTCATCATCAGCGCTCACCGTGAGGAAAACGTCGATACGCCGGAGAACCTTCGCGACTTGCTCAAAACGCTGCGAGCCTTGGCCGACAAGTATCAGTACCCAATTATCGTTTCCACGCATCCTCGTACCCGCAAGCGTCTGGAAGCGATAGGTGAATCGCTGGATCACCCTCTGATCCGTTTCTCGAAGCCATTCGGTCTGCTCGACTACATCAAGTTGCAGATGTCGGCGTTTTGCGTGCTGTCCGATAGCGGCACCATCACTGAGGAAGCCTCTCTTCTGAATCTGCCTGCCATTACTATTCGTAATGCTCATGAGCGTCCAGAAGGGATGGATGAAGGCACTCTCATCATGAGTGGCCTGAAAGTGGAAGGCGTTCTGGATGCCGTACGTGTGGTAACCAGCCAACATGATCGTACCCAGCGTGTTATCCCGGTCGTGAGGGATTACCAGGCAGGTCCTGTGTCGAAGCAGGTAGTTCGGGTCGTGTTGAGCTACACCGACTACATCAATCGTACTGTCTGGTCGAAATCCTGAGCGTCGTCGAGGTTTGAAAAATGCGTGTTTTATTGACAGGTGCTACGGGTTTCGTTGGTCGCGCGGTATTGGGTCGTTTGGCGGCCTCTGACGATCTGGAACCGGTGGCAGCCATTCGTGGGCACGCCTTGCCTGACTGTCCGTCGCGCGTTACTACCATTCGAACCGCCGGGCTCAGTGCTGACACCGACTGGTCGCAGGCGCTGGATCAAGTGGAGGTTGTCATTCATGGCGCGGCTCGCGTTCACGTCATGAATGACACCGAATCCGATCCGCTGGAGGCGTTTCGCAAGGTTAATGTCGAAGGCACGCTAAGCCTCGCCCGGCAAGCAGCCTCGTTGGGTGTTCGTCGCTTTGTGTTCATCAGTTCGATCAAGGTGAATGGCGAAGGTACGCCACTCAATCAGCCTTACTTCGCCGACGCGACTCCCGCGCCTGGCGATCCGTATGGCATTTCGAAAATGGAGGCCGAGCAAGGGCTGCGCGAAATTGCGAGCGTCTCCGGAATGGAAGTGGTGATCATCCGTCCGGTGCTGGTTTACGGTCCGGGTGTGAGAGCCAACTTTTTGAACATGATGCGTTGGCTGGACAAGGGGATACCCTTGCCATTCGGGGCTATCCATAATCGGCGCAGCCTGGTCGCGCTCGACAATCTTTCTGATTTGATCGTGACCTGCATCCGTCATCCGGCCGCCGCCAATCAGACCTTCCTCGTCAGCGATGGGGAGGACTTGTCCACGACTCAATTGTTGACGCGGATGGCGCAGGCGTTGGGTAAACCTGCACGCTTGTTGCCTGTGCCAAGCGTGTTGCTTGAACGGGGCGCACAGCTTCTGGGCAAGCAGGCTTTGTCGCAACGACTGTGCGGTTCGTTGCAAGTCGATATAAGCAAAACTCGAGAATTGCTGGGCTGGATTCCTCCGGTCAGCGTCGATGAGGCGCTTGTGTCGGCTGCCAACTACTACAAGGAAAGGCAGCGCTAAGCTGGCTTATGACAGTGCCGGTTCAATTGCAGAATTGATTTTGGCTGTTTCAGGAAGTTGACCTTTGAACACAATTTGGTTGTTGGCTTTGGTGGTAGGTGTTTCATTCTTGGGCACAGGTGCATTGCGCAAATACGCGTTGGCACGCAGCTTGATAGATATTCCCAATGCGCGTAGTTCACACTCGGTCCCGACCCCTCGGGGTGGTGGTGTGGCTATCGTCCTGAGTTTTCTGATTTCGTTGCCTGTCCTGGCCTGGACAGATGCCGTCGCCTGGCCGATGGCGCTGGCTCTGCTTGGGGCAGGCAGCTGGATCGCGATTATTGGATTTCTCGACGACCATGGGCATATTGCCGCGCGTTGGCGCCTGCTTGCGCATTTCGGTGGTGCCATCTGGGCATTGTTCTGGATTGGGGGGATGGCGCCGATCAATCTGTTCGGTCTCCAGTTCAGTCTCGGCTGGTTCGGTTACGTCATCGGAGCGTTCTATCTGGTCTGGATGCTGAACCTCTACAACTTCATGGATGGTATTGATGGCCTGGCCAGCGTCGAGGCTATTTGCGCCTGTGTCGGTGCTTGCCTGGTTTACTCGATTGCAGGCCACACCAGCCTCGCTATTGCCCCGCTTGTGCTGGTGATGGCCGTATCGGGTTTCCTTGTGTGGAATTTCCCGCCAGCGAAGATTTTCATGGGCGATGCCGGCAGTGGCTTTCTGGGTATCGTGTTGGCGGTGATGTCGCTTTATGCGGCATGGACGAACCCACTGTTTCTTTGGGCCTGGCTCATTTTGTTGGGCGTATTTATTGTTGATGCCACCTTTACCCTCATTCGTAGGCTGTTGCGAGGGGATAAGGTTTATGAGGCCCATCGCAGCCATGGATACCAGTATGCTTCACGAAAACATGGCAGCCATCGGGCGGTCACCCTGGCAATAGCTGCGATCAATTTGTTGTGGTTAGTACCAGTGGCTATATTGGTCGTCATGCAATATATCGATGGGGTGGCAGGATTGGTCCTGGCCTATGTGCCTCTGGTGTTGCTGGCTTTCAAGTTTCACGCGGGCGAGTTGGAAATCGCTGGCAAGGCGTGATAGGCGCATTGGTTTTTGAGTATTGCTTTATCGGTAAGAGAGCTACCGAAAGCTGAAGTTGCTGCATCAATGCTAGAAGCTTCTAGAGGTGTTTAGAGGGGTTATGGATAAAATTCGGACAAAGTTGGTAAGTCTGCCAAGACGACATAAACGCATTCTGCAGGTTCTGACTGATATTTCGTTGGTCTGTTTTGCCCTGTGGATGGCGTTTGTTGTGCGACTTGGGCTGGACGAGTTAGTCAACCCGTTCACTCAGCACGTCTGGCTTTTTGTCAGTGCACCTGTCATCGCCATTCCTCTTTTCATTCGCTTTGGCATGTACCGTGCGGTCATGCGTTATTTTGGAAATGACGCACTCATCGCCATCATCAAGGCGGTGACGCTATCGTCCTTGATACTTGGCGTTGTGGTGTACTGGTACAGCAATCATCAAAACGTCGTTCCTCGTTCGATCATTTTCAACTATTGGTGGTTGAGCCTGATCATGATCGGTGGGCTGCGCCTGGCCATGCGTCAGTACTTTTTGGGCGACTGGTTCAGCGCTGCTCAGCACGTCCCGTTCACCAGCCGGGATGACGGTCTGCCTAAAGTGGCTATCTACGGCGCGGGGGCGGCGGGTAATCAACTCGTTGCTGCCTTGCGGATGGGGCGCGCCATGCGGCCTGTTGCTTTTATCGATGACGATAGCGGAATTGCCGATAGGGTGATTTCCGGATTACAGGTATACAAGCCCAAGCACATCCAGCAGATGATCGACAACACGGGGGSTCAGGAAATTCTCCTCGCTATTCCGTCGTCCAATCGTGGACGCCGTCGCGAGATTCTCGGATTTCTCGAAGGCTTTCCGTTGCACGTACGAAGTGTCCCGGGTTTCATGGATCTGGCCAGTGGCCGCGTCAAGGTTGACGATATCCAGGAAGTAGACATTGCCGACCTGCTTGGGCGTGACGCAGTCCCGGCCCAGGCTGATTTGCTCAAACATTGCATCACGGGGCAGTCCGTGTTGGTCACGGGTGCCGGGGGCTCCATTGGCTCCGAGCTTTGCCGGCAAATACTGGCGCTGCGCCCGAAAACGCTTCTACTGTTTGAACACAGTGAGTTCAATCTTTACTCCATCTTGTCCGAACTGGAGCAGCGGGTCGCTCGAGAGTCGCTGCCCATCCGTCTTTTGCCGATTCTTGGGTCGGTTCGTAACCCGAACAAGTTGTTGGATGTCATGAAAACCTGGCGAGTAGATACGGTGTATCACGCCGCAGCCTACAAGCATGTGCCCATGGTCGAACACAACATTGCCGAAGGTGTGCTCAATAATGTGATAGGCACGCTTAATACGGCCCAGGCCGCACTTCAAGCAGGAGTGGACAACTTCGTCTTGATTTCGACGGACAAGGCCGTGCGACCTACCAATGTCATGGGTAGTACCAAGCGCCTTGCCGAGTTGACGTTGCAAGCGCTGAGTCGTGAGTTGGCTCCGGTGTTGTTCGGTGATACGAGCAATGTTTCGCGTGTGAACAAAACGCGCTTCACGATGGTGCGGTTTGGTAACGTCCTGGGATCGTCGGGTTCGGTCATTCCGTTGTTTCACAAACAGATCAAGTCGGGCGGCCCACTGACCGTCACGCATCCGAAGATCACCCGATACTTCATGACCATCCCTGAAGCGGCGCAGTTGGTGATTCAGGCGGGCTCCATGGGGCAGGGCGGTGATGTTTTTGTCCTGGACATGGGCGAGCCCGTGAGGATCGTCGAGCTGGCCGAGAAAATGATCCATTTGTCCGGCCTGAGCGTTCGTTCGGAAAAAAACCCGCATGGTGACATCGCTATCGAGTTCACCGGGCTGCGTCCGGGTGAGAAGCTTTACGAGGAGCTGCTGATTGGTGACAACGTAGCGGCCACTCAGCACCCGATGATCATGACGGCCAATGAGGATCATCTGTCTTGGGACGTGCTGAGGGTCAAGCTGACCGAATTGCTCGCTGCGGTGGATCAGGACGACTATGCGCGCGTCCGCCAGCTGTTGCGCGACACTGTCAGCGGCTATACCCCGGACGGTGAGATTGTCGACTGGATCTACCAGCAGCGCCGCCTGGAGCCCTGATTGTTTCATATCCAGTAACGTACACAATTTTGACAGTCCCATGGCATAGCCTACGTTTGGAGAGCAGCTTCGCAAAAGCTGCTTTCTCAAACGATGGCATGGAGCTTCACTAATGCGTACAAGCAGTTTCTACTCTCTGATTTTCGCCCTTCTCACCAGTGTCTCTCTTACGGCAATCGCCGCGCCTGGTAACGCACCCGAGGTGATGAATGCGCCTCTGGTGCAGAATGTGGCCGCCAAGGCGCAATCTGGCAAAGTCGATCTCAATAGTGCTGATGCACCTACGCTGCAACGTGAGTTGGCAGGAGTGGGCGAGGAAAAAGCCAAGGCTATTGTTGCTTATCGTGAAAGTAATGGTGCGTTTGCGTCAGTTGATGAATTGCTGGAAGTGAAGGGTATTGGCAAAGCGATTCTGGATAGAAATCGCGACAAGATCGAGGTGAACTAAGGGTGTGATTGAACGACAAAGGCCGATCATTGATCGGCCTTTGTCTGTAGCGAGACTTATGCCCGGTGGACCAGTCGTCTGTGACTCTTGGAGTTGTCGTTGCTGTCGGCCACCCGAATTCAGCCAAAGTACAGGTCGGCTCGCAATACCGTTCATTCCATTGCAGGGGCCCGGCGCGGTTTTACGTTCATTCAGGGTCTACTCTCATTCTGGCTGGGCCAGAGACGAGAGCCGAGCGTTCTTCGGGAAGAAAAAATTACGACTATCATATTGAGATTGAATTATGCCTATAATAAAAATAGCTTGCGCCGAAGTGCTTTGGCGTCAGGCATCCCTCGGCATCCTTCAGGAGCACAGTCATGAATTCGGTTCAGCCCCAAGGTACGGCCCTCGTCACCGGTGCTTCTTCTGGTATCGGGGCGGTTTACGCTGAGCGGTTGGCAGCCCGTGGTTTTGATTTGTTGCTGGTGGCTCGCGACGAGCAGCGCCTGGAGGCGGCGGCGAGCAAGCTGCGCTCGGAGCATGGGATCAAGGTCGAAGTGCGGAAGGCGGATCTGACCCAAAAAGAAGACGTGTTGCAACTCGAACAGCGGTTACGCAGCGATTCGAGCATCAGCCTGTTGCTCAATAACGCCGGCGTGGCGGCGGACGGGCTATTGGCCAATGCCGATACCGATCAACTGGAGCGATTGATTCAGTTGAATATCACCGCTGTCACGCGGTTGGCCGCGGCGGCTGCAGCCAGTTTTACCAAGGCCGGGCGCGGTACGATCATCAATATTGCATCGGTGGTGGCATTGTTTCCCGAGCGTTTCAACGCGACGTACAGCGCCAGCAAGGCCTATGTATTGAGCTTGACTCAATCATTGAACACCGAGCTGAATGGCACCGGGGTGAAGATCCAGGCGGTGCTGCCGGGTGTGACCCGCACCGAGATCTGGGAGCGCTCTGGTATCGATGCGTCACAGATTCCTGCGGACATGGTGATGGAGGCAGGTGAGATGGTCGATGCTGCGTTGTCGGGTCTGGATCAGGGTGAATTGATCACTATTCCTTCGTTGCCAGATGCGGCGGATTGGGATGCGTTTGTGGCGGCGCGTCATGTGATGGCGCCTAACCTTTCCAAAAGCAAGGCCGCTGCCCGTTATCGGTAAGCGCCATCCATCGGCTAGAGGTGTGTTTGGTATGAGTGATCGTCGTGTGGTTGTAACAGGTATGGGTCTGGTGTCACCGCTGGGGTGCGGTGTCGAAGCGGTCTGGGAGCGGCTGCTGGCCGGGCGTTCCGGGCTGCGCAATCTTGCGCAAGAGGTGGTTGCCGATCTGCCTGCCAAGGTTGGGGGGACGGTGCAGACGCTGGCTGACGATCCTGAAGCAGGGTTCGACCCGGATCGTGCAACACCACCTAAAGAACAGAAGAAAATGGATCGCTTCATCCTGTTCGCCATGGAAGCCGCACGTCAGGCACTGGAGCAAGCCGGCTGGCAAGCACAGGACGTCATTGCCCAGGAGCGCACAGCCACCATCATCGGTTCAGGCGTAGGTGGTTTTGGTGCGATTGCCGACGCGGTACGCACCACCGATAGCCGTGGTCCGAGACGTTTGTCTCCATTCACTATCCCTTCATTTCTGGTCAACCTCGCGGCAGGTCACGTGTCGATCCAGCATGGCTTCAAAGGACCGTTAGGTGCGCCGGTCACGGCATGTGCCGCCGGGGTTCAGGCGATTGGTGATGCGGCGCGGTTGATTCGCGCGGGTGAGGCGGATATCGCAGTGTGCGGTGGTACGGAAGCGGCGATCGATCGGGTCAGTCTTGCCGGGTTTGCGGCTGCTCGTGCCTTGTCCAGTGCTTACAACGAAACGCCTGAGCGCGCTTCGCGACCTTTCGACAGTGGTCGCGATGGCTTTGTCATGGGAGAAGGGGCCGGGCTGCTGGTCATCGAATCTCTGGAACATGCGCTGGCCCGGGGCGCCAGGCCCCTGGCGGAACTGGTCGGTTACGGCACCAGCGCCGATGCCTTTCACCTGACCGCCGGCCCCGAGGACGGCAGTGGTGCGCGGCGAGCGATGTCGTTGGCATTGGCACAGGCCGGTGTTTCACCGGCTCAGGTTCAGCATCTGAATGCTCATGCAACCTCGACTCCGGTAGGTGATCTGGGTGAGCTGGCGGCGATCAAGGCGTTGTTCGGTGCGCAAAACGGCATCGCCGTGACATCGACCAAGTCGGCGACCGGGCATTTGCTCGGTGCAGCGGGTGGGCTCGAAGCGATCTTTACGCTGCTGGCGATTCGTGACCAGATCGTGCCGGCGACTCTCAATTTCGAGAACCCGGACCCTGCCACTGAAGGTGTCGACATCGTTCATGGCGATGCGCGGCCGATGGCCATCGAATACGCGCTGTCCAACGGTTTCGGATTTGGCGGGGTCAATGCCAGTGTGCTGTTCAAGCGTTGGCAGGATTAATCCTGTGAATGTTTGAGGTGATCGCGTGCGGCGTCGAGTATCCGTTGGGCAAACTCGGCGTCGGCGACGCTGCGGGATAACAGCAAGGCGCCGACCAGCGTCGACATGATGACGATGCTGCGTTCGGCGGTGCGCTCTCCGTCAAGGGTGTGCTGGATCTGATCGAGTCGCGCCTGGAGCACGACGTCGCTGGTTGGACTCGGTTGACCACGCAGCCCCAGTTCCGAAGAAATGGTCAGCAGCGGGCAGCCCTCGTGAGGCGAGGTTTGATGCCATTCGGACAGGTAGGTGTCGATGAAAGCTTCGAGTGGGTGTTCCTCGGCGAAGATTTGCGCGCACAACTCGTCGACTTGTACGCCAGCCTCTTGCAAGGCTTTTTCCACCAGTTCGTCTTTGGACTTGAAATGCGAGTAAAAGCCACCGTGGGTCAAGCCCAGTGCTTTCATCAGGGGTTGCAGCCCGGTCGCGCCGATACCATCGCGTCGAAATCGCGCTGAAGCTTCCTTGATTATGCGTTGGTGGGTCTGGGCTTTATGGTCCTGCGAGTAACGCATCTGATATCTCCGCATCAATGCGGCCCATATTAACCAATGAAAATTGCATGGTGACTGTACTTCTACTTCTAAAAAGCATGCACATGCTTCGATATGGCTACAAAGCAGCATGATTTAAGGAGACTCCATACAAAAACAAACCCCGCCGTTACAGGCGGGGTTTTCAGTCAGCGGTCCTGCGCTTCCTTGGCGTCCATTTCCGCATTGCGTTCGGCGACGCGCTTACGTTGCTCTTCGGTCAGTTCGACCTTGTTGGCGGTGTCGCGCAGCAGCATCAGACCACCAACGATCGAGCCGATGGCAACGACCAGAATCAGCCAGGCATACCAGGGCATAGGACTCTCCTTGAAAAGCAGGCGGGTCGACGAGGGTTCGCCAACCGATCGTACATATCACTTTGAGTGATGGGGTTTCATCGCAGTTCCATCGCTATCCCCCTCCATTCTATGCCTGTTGTTCAAGGTTCACTCGAACGCTTTCAATGTCCGCTCAACATCGCATCCGCTGGTGCGTCGGCGCGCAATTGCGCGGTGAGCATGAAGTACACGAAACCTGCCACCATGAAGCCCAGAAAGATCAGACCGATCAACGTGTTGAACCAGGCCATCGCCACCAGACACACCACCGCCAGCATCAATGCAATGAATGGCACCAGCGGGTAGCACGGGGCGCGGAAGGTGCGCTCCAGGTTCGGCTCGGTTTTACGCAGTTTGAACAGGCTGAGCATGCTCATGATGTACATCACGATGGCGCCGAACACGGCCATGGTGATCATCGCGGCGGTCAGCGTCATGCCGCCGAGGTTGATCAAGCCATCGCTGTAGATGGCGGCAATGCCGATGACACCGCCGGCGATGATCGCCCGGTGCGGTGTTTGAAAGCGCGACAATCTGGCCAGGGATGCCGGTAGGTAACCGGCCCGGGCGAGGGCGAAGAACTGCCGTGAGTAGCCAAGGATGATCCCGTGGAAGCTCGCCACCAGGCCGAACAGGCCGATCCACACCAGCATGTGCAGCCAGCCCGAGCTTTCGCCGACCACGGTTTTCATTGCCTGCGGCAGCGGGTCGTTGATGTTTGACAGAGTGCGCCAGTCGCCGACGCCACCGGCGAAGAACATCACCCCCATCGCCAGCAGCACCAGGGTCAAGATACCGCTGATGTAAGCCTTGGGAATCGTGCGCTTCGGGTCCTTGGCTTCTTCAGCGGCCATGGCTGCGCCTTCGATGGCGAGAAAGAACCAGATGGCAAAGGGAATCGCCGCGAACATCCCGGCAATCGCCGGAGCACCGAACACGTCGGAACCGGCCCAGCCATTGAGGGCGAAGTTGCTGAAGCTGAATGCCGGGGCGACCACGCCCATGAACACCAGCAATTCGGCGACCGCCAACACGCAGACCACCAACTCGAAGGTCGCTGCCAGTTTCACCCCGAGGA
>NZ_JBFUHY010000097.1:0-32033 GCF_056402155.1 Pseudomonas sp. P4_C1 | reverse complement strand
CCCATTATCCCTTTCTCAAACCGATGCTTCGGCAAATGATTCCCGAGGACATCAGCCTCATCGACACCGGCGCCGCCGTCGCGCGCCAGCTTCAGCGGCTGCTGGCCGAAGGCGAGCTGCTCGCCGATGGGCCAGCCCGTGAGGCGCAGTTCTGGACCAGTGCCGATCCGCTTCATTTCAGAAATATCTTGCCGATACTGTGGAATACGGCTGGCATTGTGCGAAGCTTCAACAGGTAAGAAAGTCCCGGGGAATCAAACGAAAAATTGGGGTGAGCTTCTGATAAATCGCCGATTTCCATAGCTTTTCAGGGCGAGCAACAAAAAAACCATACGAAATTGTTCGGAAAAGGAAGTTTCTAATGAAGCGACTATTCTGCTTGGCCGCGATTGCGGCCGCACTAATGGGGCACACTTTTACCGCTCAGGCGGCAGGTGTGGAGTTCGCGGTTGGTGAGACCAGCGATTCGACCATGACGTATCGACTGGGCATGCAGTTCGATTGGGACCAGAGTTGGTGGCAGAGTGACGTCGGTCGCGTGACCGGTTACTGGAGCGGCGCCTACACCTACTGGGAAGGCGACAAGACCTCCAGCACCAACAGCCTGTCGTTCTCCCCGGTATTCGTTTACGAATTTTCCGGCCAGAACGTCAAACCGTACGTTGAAGCGGGCATTGGCGTAGCGGTGTTCTCCAATACCCGACTCGAAGACAACAACATCGGCAGTGCTTTCCAGTTTGAAGACCGGTTCGGTTTTGGCCTGCGCTTCAATGGCGGCCACGAAGTCGGGATCCGCGCGACGCACTATTCCAACGCCGGGCTCGCCAGTTCCAACGACGGTGTGGAAAGCTATTCGCTGCATTACACGTTGCCGTTGTAATTGCATCCCCCTGTAGGAGCGAGCCTGCTCGCGATGACGGTGTGTCAGTTGCCAGCTTGGTTGGCTGATAATCCGCAATCGCGAGCAGGCTCGCTCCTACAGTAGCTGTGTTGTTTTTCAGTTCAGCGATACGCCGTCGAAATCCCCTGGCGTTCGTCGATGCACTCCGGCGCACCCATCTCGAACTCCCGGCAGATCAGCGGGCGTTTTTCGTAGATGGTGCACATCATCGTGTTGCGATCCAGTGCGGCACACCAGCCGTCGTCCAGGCGCAGCATGACTTCCCCGCCCCAATCATCGGTATCGATGAACCGTTCAGGCACACCCGTATCGGTGATCAGCATGACTTCGAGCTGGCAGCAGCAGGCTGCGCAGGTCGAGCAGGTGACTGCGGGTTCCGCGATTTGCGTATGGGGGATGGTTATCATGGCGCGCAGTGTAAGGCAGTCGCCGGGTGCTGTGTGAAAGGTCGGACGGACGCTCAAGTATCGGAACGTCCGCGATACCGCTGCCGATGATGGCGCTTTTCACGGTTGATCCTTGCTCGGTGGCTGGCTGCGCACCATGGGTTTGCCGATCTCGAGTTTCACTTGGTCCGGCCGTCTGGAGAGCGGCCAGAGGGCGGCCATGAACGCTGCCGGGAAAGCGATCTCCAGCGGACGGTCCTTGAATTTTTCGAAGATGTGCCGTGCGGCTTTCTCCACCGGCCAGCTCAAGGGCATGGAAAACTCGTTTTCCTCCTTCAGCGGCGTTCCGACAAACCCAGGGTTGATCACCGTGAGTTCTATGCCTTCGGGGGCCAGGTCGATGCGCAGGGATTCTAACAGGTAACGCAGCCCGACCTTTGAGGTGCCATAGGCTTCTGCCTTGGGCAGCGGCAGGTAAGTCACCGTACTGGCCATGGCGACTATATGCGGTGCGGTGCCGGCCCGCAGCAAAGGCAGGGCGGCGTCGATGCAATAACTGCTGGCCAACAGGTTGGTACGCACCACGTGCTCGACAATCGACGCATCGAACTGCTTGGCATCCACGTACTCGCAGGTGCCGGCGTTGAGTATCACGGTGTCCAGCGAGCCCCAGTCCTCGGCAATCCGCTCGCCGATCTCGCGGACGGTCTGGCTGTTGGTCAGGTCTCCGGCGACCACCAGCACCTGTCCCGGATAACGTAGCGACAAGACTTTGAGCGGTCCCAGCGTGCGAGAACTCACGGCCAGGTACGCACCGGTTTTCAGGATTTCTTCGGCCAGGGCGGCACCGATGCCGCTGCTGGCACCCGTCAGCCAGTATCGTCGTGCGAGTGTCCGACTCATCCCAATCTCCTTTTCAGTTGGGTAATTGCCCGGCCCAATACGGGTAAGTGTTCATAATGCAAAGCCCCGGCATCGAAGTGATCCCGGTGGCGGTAATTCATGACCCAGCGGCGGCGTATTGCCGCGAGGGCAGGTTTTTGAACGCCGTCAACGCGCGCGCACGGGAAGTACTCAAGTCGACGATTGGTGAGGGGTAATCCACAACACCGAAAAGACCGCCGAGATTGGAAGGGTTGTGCACGTCTTTTTTATTCAACCCGGCCAGTTGCGGCAGCCATTGCTTGATGAACACGCCCTCGGGGTCGAATTTTTCCGACTGGCTCAGCGGGTTGAAAATCCGGAAGTAGGGCGCCGAGTCGGTGCCGGTGGAGGAACTCCACTGCCAGCCGCCATTGTTCGCCGCCAGGTCGCCATCAATCAGGTGACGCATGAAAAAGCGTTCGCCTTCACGCCAGTCGATCAGCAGGTTTTTGGTCAAAAACATCGCCACCACCATGCGCAGGCGGTTGTGCATCCAGCCGGTAGACAGCAATTGGCGCATGGCGGCGTCGATGATCGGCAAGCCGGTTCGCGCCTGTTGCCAGGCGGCGAGTTCTTCAGGGGCGTTGCGCCAGGCCAGCGCTTCGGTTTCCGGACGAAACGCGCGGTGTCGGCCAACCCGTGGGTAGCCCACCAGGATGTGTTTGTAGAACTCGCGCCACAGCAGTTCGTTGATCCAGGTGACGGCGCCGGTCTTGCCGCTTTCGAACTCACCCTGATTGCTGTTCAAGGCGGCGTGCAGGCATTGGCGAGGAGAGATCACCCCGGCGGCGAGATAGGCCGAGAGCTGACTGGTACCGGGCTTCGCCGGGAAATCCCGTTCGCTTTGATAGTGCTCGATCTGCATATCGCTAAAGCTGTCGAGGCGATGCCGGGCTTCGGTTTCGCCCGCCGGCCACAGGTTGCGCAGGTTCTCATCGGGCGTTGCGAAGCCGTCGACACTCACGGGGACCGCATCGCTGGCAATGTTCAGCGGCGCTTGTTTGTGCGGTGCGCGGACCAGGCTGGGCAGTGAGTGGTGCAGTCGTTCGTAGCAGACTTTGCGGAACTGGCTGAAGACCTGAAAGTAAGTGCCGGTCCGGGTCAGTACGCTCCCTGGCTTGAACAGCAATTGATCGAGGTAGCGATGAACTTCGATGCCTTCGGCCTTTAGCGTCTGGGTGACGGCTGCATCGCGACGGGATTCGTGGATGCCGTACTCTTCGTTGAGGTACACAGCGTCGATCTGCAACTGTCGGCACAGGTTCAGCAATACGCTGGGGGTGTCATCCCAGCGAGGTGCCCGGCGGACCAGCAGGGGAATGTTCAGTTGACCCAGTTCGCGGCTCAACTCGCGCAGGTTACGCAGCCAGAAGTCCACTTTGCAGGGCGCATCGTCGTGCTCCAGCCATTGTTCCGGGCTCAGCAGAAACACCGCCACGCACGGGCCGCTAGCCGCGGCAGCCGAGAGGGCGGTGTTGTCATGCAGGCGCAAGTCGCTGCGCAGCCAGATCAATTGCATGTGGGTGTCCACTCGATCCATTTAAATCAGCCCGCGCTGAACGAGTGCCTGATGTGCCGACAGCGGGTCTTCGGCCAGGTACAAGTCAGCGATCTCGGCAGTACTTGCGGACAACTCGGTGTGGTGGATGCATACCGTTGGTCCGGCAATCATTTTTGGGCAACTGATGCCTTTGAAAAGTTTCGGCAGCTGCGCCAGATTCAGGGCTTTGCTTGAGTACAGCAGAACCCCACGGGGTTGCAGAAGTTCGACCGCCAATGTCAGTTCGCCGACAGGCAGCGGCCAGTCGAAGACCTCCACCGGGCAATCCGCGCTGCTGATCAGCCAGGCCGTTAGCCAAAGGTGTGGCTCCATGGGCAGGTCCGAGTGGTTGACCAGCAGTAGCGGCGCAGTGCGCAACTGACGATTGTTGTGGTAGATGCGCGCACCGAACTTGCTGCGCAGCCAGGCACAAAAAAAGCCCCGCTCCATCTGCGCCCCGAACTGGCCTTGCCAGTGTTGCTCCAGAGCAGCCAGCAAGGGCATCAGCAATTGCTCGCACAGGGTTCGCGGCGGATACAGCGCCATCGCCTGATTGACGCTGTCATCCAGGGTACGTTCCTGCAATCGGCTGACCGCCTGCAGCAACGTTTGCAGCAACGCGTACCAATCGTTATCGACGGAAACACTGAAGGCTTGCGGTGTGTCGAGCAATGGCTTGACCTGGCTGACGGCAACGCCACGGTTGAGCCAGGTGAGGATGGTCTGGATGCGTTGTACGTGGTCGGCCGAGAACAACCGATGGCCCTTGGGYGTGCGCAGCGGCACGATCAGACCGTAGCGCCGTTCCCAGGCGCGCAAGGTCACGGCATTGACCCCGGTTTGCCGCGCCACTTCACGGATCGGCAGCCAGCCTTCGTCCAGTGCCTTTTGAAAGTCATCGCCGAGGTCTTCGCGGGCGCTGGTGTCGAGTGCTTTTTTCATCAGATGGCGTTTCGCAGGCTGAGGTTTTCCGGGTGCGGTTGCAGGTAAACCTGCTGTGCGATGTACGGATCGGGGTGTTGGCGAAAGTGATGTTTGAGCAGCGTCAGCGGCACCACCAGCGGCACGATGCCCAGGCGGTACTGGTTGATCACGTGCTGCACTTCCTGCTTGTCTTCGCCGCTGATGGCCTGTTTCAGGTAGCCACTGAGGTGTTGCAGGACGTTGGTGTGAGTGCGGCGGGTGGCGCATTTTTTCAGCGCAACCATCAGTTCGCTGAAATAGCGTGGGCCGAGTTCCTGCGGATCGGTATGGCTCATGTTGCCCAGTAGGCGGCCCAGGGTTTTGTATTGCACCGGGTTGTGGGCCATCAGCAGGTACTTGTAGCGCGAGTGAAAGTCCGTGAGACCGCGACGGGTCAAGCCTTCCTGGCACAACTGCTGCCAGGCGCCATAGGCGAACATGCGGGTGAGGAAGTTTTCCCGCAGCGCCGGATCGTTGAGCCGGCCGTCTTCCTCCACCGGCAAGTCCGGGTGCAGCAGGCAGGCGCTGATGGCGATTTTCGGTTTGGCGGGGGCGTGGGGCATCGGAGCACCTCGAATCTGAACCTGTACAAACATTCGAGTCTGTACAAGATAACTTCATCATAGATTCGAAGTTGTACAAGTCAAATTTTATGTACAGGTTTTCTGACGACTGCTGCCAAGGCGACAGCAGCGATTTGCTCGGATTGATGCTCTTTACTGCAGGTGTTCATGCAAGCGGCGGGCGGCTTCCTGACCGCTGAGCCAGGCCCCTTCGACGCGTCCGGAAAGGCACCAGTCGCCACAGGCGTACAGCCCCAGGTCGGCATCGGCCAGGGTGCCCCATTCGTGACTGCTGGCGGGGCGGGCGTAAAGCCAGCGGTGGGCGAGGCTGAAGGTCGGTGCGGGCATGGAATCGTGCAGCAGTTCGGCGAAGGCGCCATGCAGTTGTTCGATCACGGCTTCCTTGGACAGATCAATGTGCTGGCGACTCCAGGCGCTGGTGGCGTGCAGCACCCAGGTGTCGAGGGTGTTGTCGCGTCCGGGTTTGCTGCGGTTGCGGGCCAGCCAGTCGAGTGGGCTGTCCTGGACGAAGCAGCCTTCCATGGGCGTTTCCAGCGGCGTTTCGAAGGCCAGGGCGATGGCCCAGGTCGGGTCCATTTTCACCCCGGCGGCGGCACCCGCGAGTTTCGGCGTTGTTGCCAGCAGAGCCGTGGCCTGTGGGGCCGGCGTGGCGATGACCACGTGGCTGAACGGTCCGTGGGTGAAACCCTCGGCGTCCTGTAGGTGCCAGTGCTCTTCACCGCGATAGACCTCGGTGATACGGCAGGCGAAATGCACTTCAAGGTCACCGAGCAGGGCGCGGGTGATGGCACTCATATGCGGCGTGCCGACCCAGCGGGTCTGCTCGTCCGGCGACAGGTTAAGCTGGCCGCCATGATAGGTGTACAGCTGCGGCGTCCATTCAGCGACCCAACCCTTGGCTTGCCAGCGCTGGACTTCGGTGACAAAGCGCCGGTCACGGGCGGTGAAATACTGCGCGCCCATGTCCAGCGCTCCCGCATCGCTGCGCTTGCTCGACATGCGCCCGCCACTGCCGCGGCTTTTATCGAATAATTGAACCACATGCCCGAGGTCAGTCAGAGCCTGGGCGGCGGAGAGTCCGGCGATGCCGGTGCCAATGATTGCGATAGGTACAGTCATAGGGGCCTCGTTTACCTTTCTGTACAGACTACGCCGGGGTTCAAACCTGTACAATATTGTTTATTGGTATAACTTTTAGCGTTCTTGTTCTGACAGCTTGGCCTATTGTTAAACATAGAGCCTGCTCGATACCAAAGATCCCTGCTTATAAAAATAGACTAATGGACAGGGTAAAACGCCACGCGAGGAAGAAGTCATGCACATATTGCTGACCGGCGGTACTGGTTTGATAGGACGTCAACTTTGCCGGCACTGGTCGGCTCAGGGATATCGCCTGACAGTCTGGAGTCGTCAGCCTGGAAAAGTCGCGAAAATATGTGGTGCCCAAGTGCGTGGAATTGCCCGGTTGGGGGATCTGGGGCAGGAGCCGGTGGATGCGATCGTCAATCTGGCCGGAGCGCCGATTGCCGACCGACTCTGGACGCACAAGCGTAAAGCCTTGTTGTGGAGCAGCCGCATCACCCTCACCGAAACCTTGCTGGCGTGGCTCGAAAGTCGCGAGCATAAACCCCGGGTCTTGATTTCCGGTTCGGCTGTCGGCTGGTATGGCGACGGCGGCGAGCGTGAACTGACCGAGGATTCGGGGCCGGTCAGTGAAGACTTCGCCAGCCAGTTATGCATCGCCTGGGAGGAGACTGCACAGCGGGCCGAAGCGATGGGCATTCGCGTCATTCACATCCGTACCGGGTTGGTGCTGTCGGCGGAGGGCGGCTTTTTGTCGCGGCTGTTACTGCCGTTCAAACTGGGTCTGGGAGGGCCGATCGGCAACGGCCGGCAGTGGATGCCGTGGATTCATATCGACGATCAAATCGCCCTCATTGATTTTCTTCTGCATCGCAACGAGGCCAGCGGTCCCTATAATGCGTGCGCGCCCAAACCGGTGCGCAACCGCGAGTTTGCCAAGGCGTTGGGCGACGTGCTGCATCGCCCGGCGTTCATGCCGATGCCGGCCTTCGCATTGAGGGTTGGGTTGGGCGAGTTGTCCTTGCTGTTGCTGGGCGGCCAGCGCGCCACCCCGGTGCGATTGTTACAGGCTGGTTTCACTTTTCAGTTCACGGAATTGCGCGCGGCTCTGGACGATCTGTCCGGTCGCCTTTGAAATAGGACGTTGCATGACCGATCACGCGTTGCTTCTGGTCAACCTGGGTTCACCTGCCTCCACCTCGGTGGCGGATGTGCGCAGCTACCTCAATCAATTTCTGATGGACCCGTACGTGATCGACCTGCCATGGCCGGTTCGACGCTTGCTGGTATCGCTGATCCTGATCAAGCGTCCCGAGCAGTCGGCTCATGCTTATGCCTCGATCTGGTGGGACGAGGGCTCGCCGCTGGTGGTACTCAGTCGTCGTCTGCAACAAGCCATGACTGACCAGTGGCACCACGGCCCGGTCGAACTGGCCATGCGTTACGGCGAGCCTTCGATCGAATCGACACTGGTTCGCATGGTTGCCGCGGGGCACAAGCGAATCACGCTGGCGCCGCTATATCCACAGTTCGCTGACAGCACCACCACCACGGTCATCGCGGAAGCCAAACGCGTGGTGTGCGAGAAAAACCTCGACGTACAGCTGTCGGTGCTGCAACCGTTCTACGACCAACCGGAATACCTCGATGCGCTGGTGGCCACGACCAGGTCCTACCTGGAGCAGGATTTCGATCATTTGCTGATGAGCTTTCACGGCTTGCCGGAACGGCATCTGAAGAAGCTCAACCCCGGTCACAGCTTCGAGGGTGGCGGTGATTGCTGCGCCGGGGCGCCGCCGGAGGTGGTCGCCACCTGTTATCGCGGCCAATGCCTGCGCACGGCGGCAGAGGTCGCCAAGCGTTTGGGGCTGCCGGAGGGCAAGTGGTCGGTGTCGTTCCAGTCGCGTCTGGGGCGGGCCAAATGGATCGAACCCTACACCGAAGCGCGTCTCGATGAGTTGGCCAAAAGCGGCGTGAAAAAGATTCTGGTGATGTGCCCGGCGTTCGTTGCCGATTGCATCGAGACACTGGAGGAGATTGGTGATCGCGGCAAGGAGCAATTCCGCGCTGCAGGGGGAGAGGAGTTGGTGCTGGTGCCGTGCCTAAACGATGATCCGCACTGGGCGCGGGCGTTGAGTGCGTTGTGCGAAAGGGCACCGTTGGCGCTTTAAAGCATCGCGAGCAGGCTCGCTCCCACATTTTGATTTGTGTTGTTCACAAATCTCCTGTGGGAGCGAGCCTGCTCGCGAAAGCTATTTCATTAACAACAAAGCTCTTGAAGCATTACAGCAGCGGCTCATGCGCTTTCTTGTGCTTCCAGCTGTCATTTCCCGGCAGGATCAGGTTCAAGCCAATCGCCACCACTGCGCACAGCGCGATGCCCTTGAGGCCGAAATCGTCCGGCCCGGTGCCGGTGCCGATCAGCACGCCGCCGATCCCGAACACCAGGGTCACCGAAACAATCACCAGATTGCGCGCCTCGGCCAGATCGATCTTGTGGCGGATCAGTGTGTTCATCCCCACCGCCGCAATCGAACCGAACAACAGGCAGAGAATCCCGCCCATCACCGGTACCGGAATGCTTTGCAACAGTGCACCGAACTTGCCGATGAACGCCAGGCTGATGGCGAAGATCGCCGCCCAGGTCATGATTTTCGGGTTGTAGTTCTTGGTCAGCATGACTGCGCCGGTCACTTCGGCGTAGGTGGTGTTGGGCGGGCCGCCGAACAGACCTGCCGCCGTGGTGGCAATGCCGTCGCCGAGCAGGGTACGGTGCAGGCCAGGCTTCTTCAGGTAATCGCGACCGGTCACGCTGCCCACGGCAATCACGCCGCCGATGTGTTCGATGGCCGGGGCGAGGGCCACCGGAACGATGAACAGAATCGCCTGCCAGTTGAATTCCGGCGCGGTGAAGTTCGGGATGGCGAACCATGGTGCCGCTGCAATCTTCGCGGTATCGACCACGCCGAAATAGAACGCCATGGCAAAACCGACCAGCACGCCAGAGATGATCGGCACCAGGCGGAAGATGCCCTTGCCGAAAACCGCGACGATCAGCGTAGTCAGCAGTGCGGGCATCGAGATCATCATCGCCGTCTGGTAATGAATCAATTCACTGCCGTCGCCGGCCTTGCCCATGGCCATGTTGGCGGCAATCGGCGCCATGGCCAGGCCAATCGAGATGATCACCGGTCCGATCACTACCGGCGGTAGCAGGCGGTCGATGAAACCGGTGCCTTTGATCTTCACCGCGAGGCCGAGGAAGGTATAGACGAAACCCGCCGCCATCACACCGCCCATGGTCGCGGCGAGGCCGAATTGGCCCTTGGCGAGAATGATCGGGGTGATGAAGGCAAAGCTCGATGCCAGGAACACCGGCACCTGACGCCCGGTGACGATCTGGAACAGGATCGTCCCCAGGCCGGCCGTGAACAGCGCCACGTTCGGGTCAAGGCCGGTGATCAGCGGCATCAACACCAGGGCGCCGAAGGCCACGAACAGCATCTGTGCGCCGGACAGCACCGTGCGCCAGAGCGGATCGTTGAACTCTTGCTGCATGCTCACGCGTCCTTCTGCTTGGTGCCGAAGATCTTGTCACCGGCATCGCCAAGCCCTGGGATGATGTAGCCGTGTTCGTTCAGTTTTTGATCAATGGAAGCGGTGTAGATGATCACGTCCGGGTGAGCTTTCTCTACGGCGGCGATGCCTTCTGGCGCGGCGACCAGCACCATGGCGCGGATGTCCTTGCAGCCGGCTTTTTTCAGCAGGTCGATGGTGGCAACCATCGAGCCGCCGGTGGCGAGCATCGGGTCGATGATCATGGCCAGGCGTTCGTCGATTTCCGGTACCAGTTTTTCCAGATAGGTGTGGGCTTCGAGGGTTTCCTCGTTACGGGCCACGCCGACGGCGCTGACTTTGGCGCCCGGGATCAGGCTGAGTACGCCTTCGAGCATGCCGATGCCGGCACGCAGGATTGGCACCACGGTGATTTTCTTGCCGGCGATTTTTTCGACCGATACGGTGCCGCACCAGCCTTCGATATCGTAGGATTCCAGCGGCAGGTCTTTGGTGGCTTCATAGGTCAGCAGGGCGCCGACTTCCTGAGCGAGCTCACGGAAATTCTTCGTGCTGATGTCTGCGCGGCGCATAAGGCCAAGTTTATGGCGGATCAGCGGGTGGCGGATCTCATGAATGGGCATTGGGAAAGGCTCCGGCGGCGGGCAAAAAAACCGGTCTAGATTAATCTATCCGAGGGTGTTGTCCTATAGACATACAGTACGTTAGTCCACAAAGGCTTGATCTGGCCTCGCTTGATGCGTACCTTTGCCCGCTTTTCCGAATCCGTCCCTCCCCTCAAACCCCCTGGAGAGCGCCATGTCCGCTGATCTCGAGCATATCCGTCAAATCATGCGAGAGGCTGACTGCCTGTACACCGAAGCTGAAGTCGAGGCGGCCATCGCCCGCGTCGGTGCACAAATCAACGAACAAATGGCCGACAGCAACCCGGTGGTGTTCTGCGTGATGAACGGCGGGCTGATTTTCTCCGGCAAGCTGCTCACCTACCTGCACTTCCCGCTGGAAGCGTCCTACCTGCACGCCACCCGCTATCGCAACGAAACCAGCGGCGGTGACCTGTTCTGGAAAGCCAAGCCGGAAGTGTCCTTCATCGACCGTGATGTGCTGATCATCGACGACATCCTCGACGAAGGTCACACCCTGGGCGCGATCATCGACTTCTGCAAACACGCTGGCGCACGTAAAGTGCACACCGCCGTGCTGATCGACAAAGACCACGACCGCAAGGCCCGTCCGGACCTCAAGGCCGATTTCGTCGGTCTGCCGTGCATCGATCGCTACATCTTCGGTTACGGTATGGACTACAAAGGCTACTGGCGTAACGCCAACGGGATTTTCGCCGTTAAAGGAATGTAAGACATGGATACGCCTCGCTTTCTGGATCAGACCTTGTTCGCCGAGCTGGCCGGGAAAGCTGCGGCCAATCCTCGGGGGCGTCAGCATCACAACTTCCATCAGATGGAAGACGCATGCCATCGCATGGCGGTGGGGTTGCAGCCGTCCACGTATATCCCGCCTCACCGGCATTTGGGCGACAACAAGGCCGAAACCCTGTTGGTCCTCAAGGGCCGGCTGGGCGTGTTGATCTTCGATGAGACCGGTACGGTGCTGAGCAAGACCGTGCTTCAGGCCGGTGGCGATTGTGTTGGTGTGGACCTGCCAACCGGTGTGTTTCACGGTTTGGTGGTGCTGGAGGCCGACAGCCTGATGTTCGAATGCAAGGCCGGCCCTTACCGTCCGGTCGGTGAAGGTGAGCTGGCGCATTGGGCGCCGCGCGAAGGCGAGCCCGGCGTTGCCGAGTATCAGGCCTGGATGCGCGCGCAGTTCGATTGATCCCTACCCTGTGGGAGCGAGCTTGCTCGCGATGGCTATGTCACTGACACATTAATGCTGGATGTGCCGACGTCATCGTCGGAACGCCGCCCGGAGCAAGCTCGCTCCCACAGTGGTTTCTGTGCACTTGAACCACTTCCTTCAGCCCATGGTAAAGTGCCCGGCCTCGATTCCGGAACCTGTCATGAGCCATTTGATCCGCAGCTGCGCCGCCCTGTTGCTGACCCTCAGCCTGCCCCTGGCCGCCGCGCCGGCGCCCATGCACAGTCAATTCCTGCCGCCGGACGATCTCACGCTGCGCGATGCCGATCCCGAACAGCAGCAACTGATGCAAGTCACCGATTATTCGGTGGTAGTCGGTGCCCAGCGTCAATCCAATCAACAGCCGATTCCGGTCACGTCGCCTTTAATGATTCGTCTCAAGGGCAAATCCCTGAACAAGGGCGCCACCATCAGCCAGGTGCTGGTGAACTTCGATGGTGAAAGCAAAAGCCTGAAGAAGCCGGTCTACGACGACAAGAGCAAAACCCTGACCCTCTATTACCCGCTCGCTCAATACCGCGTGGTGATCGATTTGCTGCGCAACGACACGGTGTATTGCCAGTTTCTCAGCTACGCCAATGGTCATGTCTGGGCCGATCTGCACACCGGCAGCACTCGTCCGCGTTGAGCCCTGTGCCTGCGCAGGGGTAAACTGCCCGCCCCGTGTAATGTCTGCGAGCTGGAGTCGGCAATGCGTAAAGATAAAAAACAAGTGATTGGTGACGAGATCGGCGATGAGCAGATCAAGTTGTTCCTCGATTTCGAACCGGTCGACGCGACTTCTCCGTCCCTGCACAAACTGGTCAAGGCCTATCGTGGCCTGCGCATTGACGATTTCGAGCGTTTCCTGACGTTCTTCGTCGAAGCGGGTTACGAGCTGAATGGCAAGGATGAGCACGGCAATGACTTCGTTGCCCTGATCAAGGATCAGCGCAATGCGCAGGATTACATCGAGCTGATTGAAAAAGCTCGCGGTTAACGATCTTTTAAAGGCATAAAAAAACGCCCCGTTCTCAGTGAGAACGGGGCGTTTTTCATAAGGCCGAATCAAGCGTAGCTTTCGGTCTCGCTGCTGGCTTCAACCAGTTCCAGGGCAACGTTGTTCTGCGTGTTGATCTTGCGATACAGCGCAGCGTCGGTTTCCAGAACCTTTTCCCGGGCCGGGAAGATTTCAGCCAGTTTGGTGGCCCATTCGCCCTTGGCTTTGCCCGGGAAGCATTTTTCGATCAGCTCAAGCATGATCGAAACGGTCACCGAGGCACCTGGCGAAGCGCCGAGCAGTGCCGCCAGGGAACCGTCCTTGGCCGCGACCAGTTCGGTACCGAATTGCAGGATGCCGCCTTTTTTCGGGTCTTTCTTGATGATTTGCACCCGTTGGCCGGCCACTTCCAGGCGCCAGTCTTCGGCTTTCGCTTGCGGGTAGAAGCGACGCAGGGATTCCAGGCGCTGCTCCATCGACTGCATCACTTCGCTGACCAGGTACTTGGTCAGGTCCATGTTGTTTTTTGCCACGGACAGCATCGGACCGATGTTGCCGGCACGAACCGACATCGGCAGGTCCATGAAGGAGCCGTGCTTGAGGAACTTGGTGGTGAAGCCGGCGTATGGTCCGAACAGCAGGGACTTCTTGCCTTCGACCACGCGGGTGTCCAGGTGCGGCACGGACATTGGCGGCGAACCCACGGCAGCCTGGCTGTAGACCTTGGCCTGGTGGTGCTTGACCACTTCCGGGTTGTCGCAACGCAGCCACTGGCCGCTGATCGGGAAGCCGCCGAAGCCTTTGCTCTCTTCGATACCAGAGGCTTGCAGCAGCGGCAGTGCCGCGCCGCCAGCGCCGAGGAAGACGAATTTGGCGTCGACTTCACGGGTGTTGCCGCTGTTGACGTCCTTGATGCTGACGGTCCAGCCACCGTTGCTACGCTTGAGGCCGGTCACGCGCTTGCAGTACTTGACCTGTGCATCGGGTGCGCTGGTCAGGTGCTTGAGCAACTGGTTGGTCAGGGCGCCGAAGTTGACGTCGGTGCCATTGATCACGCGGGTCGCGGCGAGGGTTTCGCCAGGATCGCGGCCAGGCATCATCAGCGGCATCCACTCGGCCATTTTGGCCTTGTCTTCGGTGTATTCCATGTCGGCGAAGGCGTGGTGCTTGCTCAGCACCTTGAAGCGTTCCTTGAGGAAGGACACGCCGCTGTCGCCCTGCACGAAACTCAGGTGTGGCACCGGGCTGATAAACGATTTGCACGAGCCGAACGTGCCTTTTTTGGTCAGGTACGACCAGAACTGCTTCGACACCTCGAACTGGGTGTTGATGTGCACGGCTTTCTTGATGTCGACGGTGCCATCGGCGGCCTGCGGCGTGTAGTTGAGCTCACACAGCCCGGCGTGACCGGTACCGGCGTTGTTCCACGGGTTGGAACTCTCCGCGGCACCGGAATCCATCAGCTCGACGACTTCCAGCTTGATCGCGGGGTCGAGCTCTTTGAGCAGTACTGCAAGGGTGGCACTCATGATGCCGGCCCCAACCAGTACTACGTCGACTGCTTCGTTATGCGCCATTTAACGCGTCTCCAAAATCTGCAGCACCAAATTGTCGGCATGGCTGCCAGGAGTGACGGGGCGTGTCAGTGTTGCCCCAGGTACCCATGGCAGGATCGCCATGTCCGAATCTTCGCAATTTATCGCAACTTCGACGGACGCTACCTGCCGGGCCCATGAGCCATATGAACTCATTTCGACGCGCGGGAGGCAATTCGACTTATGGTCGATACATCCGTTTGTGCAACCAAATCCGTAGCGGACAGGCTTCAGGCTCCGGTGTTCGAGGAATACTCGGTCCTGTGTCGTTGGGCTGTTGTAGACGCTAATGGTGCATGTTCAGACGCAAAACTATTCATTTGCTCGCCACACTCTTGTGAAGTTGTGAAAACCCGTTTTTTTCACGCTCTTTTGAAGACGTGAACCTCAAAAAGGGCTGTCCCAGCCTGGCACCGTGCCCGGATGGATTGCCGCCATGGGATACAGGGCAGGCAAAACGGGCAAACAGCTCAGTGACCGAGCGTAATGACAGCTCTGCAGATTCGCGAAAAGTGGAGGTTTTGCTCAACAAAACAGCAAGCGCGCCAGCTTCACTCGATCTGTGTGGGCGGCTCTCTGTGGGCGGTGCGGGGTGTCAATGCAAGCGCATTGACGATGCTGCGAGGCCCGATCAGGAGACGTCCTTATAATCGGGGGGAGATTGTATCTAAGAAACGCAGGGAAATGGTCGTGTTTAATGACTTTTATTAGGTGTTTGGTCAGGTCGTCATCATTTGCTGTGCACGCGAGCGTGGTTGTAGCTGCTGCGAAACGACCCGGGCGCCGGCAGGCAGCGGTTGATCCAGCCAGTTCAGGCGGATCTCTTCGATTTCAACCCAGCCATCGCCCATGGGCTGGAGGCTGCACTGTTTGAAGGCCTGGCAGTGGCCATTGCGGTCGAGCAGGGCGAAGCAGCGATGCAGTGGGCGTGGCGCGAACAGAGAGATCAGGTGGCGCATGCTGGAGTACCTTGTGGGGTGGCTACGGTGAAAATAGCCCACTAGCCGTTACGTGCAAGTGTATGGGCGATGACAGATATGTGACATGAACTGCTTTCCCAAGGGTTTGTCAGAGATTTCATCAAACACTGTGAGGTGCTGGTTCCCCGCAGTGGCGCACCGCTATACTGCGGGCCTGTTTGTGCCTGATTCTGGAGAGAAGAGCATGTTGCAACGCCTGTTGTTCGGTTTGATCACTGTGACCAGTTTGACGCTGGTTGGCTGCGCCCACAGCCCGCAACAACTGAGCCCGGAACCCAAGCTGACCGCCCAGTTGGCCCCGGTCGGCCATGGCCAGCCCGTCGTGGTGCGTGTAGTGGACGGTCGCCCGTCGCCGACGCTGGGCACCCGTGGTGGCCTGTACCCGGAGACCAGCGCGATCACTGTGCAGGGCGCGCAGATCCTGCCGAAGCTGCAGGCCCAGGCTGAAGCCGCCGTGCGTCTGTTGGGCTTTACCCCGACGAACAATGCCATGAATGCACCGCAACTGACCGTGACCCTGGTGGAGTTGAAGTACCAGTCGCCCAAGGAAGGCATGTACGTGACCGAAGCCACCATCGGCGCGACCTTCCGCTCCGATGTGCAGAACGCCAACCGTCGCTACAGCGGCCGCGTAATCGTTAACGACCATCGCGAGCAGGCTCGCTCCTACAGGGGGGCGTTGGTGTCAGGCGGCTTGTGAGTAAAAGTCCAGCACGCTCACGCCGGTAAGCAGATCCGTTTCCGGCAAATCCGCGTGTTGATGCCCGCCCAGGGCGCAATACACCAGCCAATGGCGGTCCTGAACATTGAAGGCGAGGCTGCCGACGAGGGCTTGTTGTTCTTCGCTGGGGGTGATGAGGTAAAGGCGATCCTGGTTTTCGGCGTGGAGCATGACGTGGTCCTTGTCGGTTTCGAGGCGCGCATGGTCGCCGATACAGATGACGAAGCCGTGACTCAGGACAACCATTGATCAATTGCCTCGTTATTTGTCGGAAACAGAGGGCAGGCGCGCAGGCTTTCGGTAGAATCCGCGCCGCGGTCGCCGGTCCGGCACCTGCCACCTGTTTGACTTGAGGTTTGTGATGTCGCTGCACTTGATGACGCTGTTTACCGCCCATCCCGCCAAATTGATCAATCTGCTGGCCTTGCTCTTTGCCTTTCCGGGCGGCTGGTTGCTGCACGCTACCCGTCGTCGTGAAATGCGCGCGATGGCCAGCCTTCAGGCACAGCGCCAGAGCAGCCCCAACGTAGAGCCCACGCTGGACTGGGCGACCTTGCGCAAGAACCGTTTTTTCTACATCTTCGGTTTTGCCTGCATGGGGATGGCGCTGCTGGTTTCCTGGATCAGTACTCAGGTCTGAGCCTTTTCAAAGTAAAAGATCTTGATTTAAAAAGAACGGCGCCCGAAGGCGCCGTTCTCGTATCCAGCCGAAACCGCTTACAGCGGCAACCCTGCCTTCACCCGGTACTGATTGCGCACCGGCGTCGCATATTGCAGCACCAGGAACGGACGATGCTCTTCAGGGCAGGCATCCAGGCGGCGTTGCCATTCTTCCTGGGCCTTGGCGAGTTCCTCGGCCGGGAACACTTCGGCGGCTTTTGGTACCTGCAACTGCGGATCGGCGTCTTTCCACTGTGCGTACGCCAGGTAGTGCACCGGGAACAAGCGATAGCCGCTGAGGATTTGCTTGTCCGTCTCGACCGCCAACTGCTTGGTGCCTTCGAACAGTTCGGTGATCGGCGCGGCAAAGTTCACATGCACCCGACCCTTGTAGCCGGTGATGCCCTTGGCGATGCTCACGTCATCCTCGCCCGGCGCCTTGGTGTAGCTGCCGGTGGTAGCGCGGATGTAAAGCTCGCGGGCCTTGGCCTGATCGCACGGGTCGTATTCGTAGCTGATCGACACCGGGGTCAGGTTCAGCGACTGGATGACTTCGCCGAACGGTTCGTCCTTACGGCTCATGTGGAACATCTTGAGGATCGCCGATTCGGTACGATCGTCACCGTCCTTGGCGCGGCCTTCGGCCTGGGCGATCCAGATCGAGGCGCAATCGTTGCGGATCGAATGGTTGATGTACGCCGACAACAGTTGATAAGCCGCCATTTTCTCCCGGCGACCGCTGATCGAGCGGTGCACGATGAAGCTCTTGTTCAGGCGCATCAGGTCGCTGACGAAAGGCTTTTGCAGCAGGTTGTCGCCAATGGCGATGCGCGGAGTCGGCAGGCCGGCGTGGTACACGGCATAGTTGACGAAGGCCGGGTCCATCACGATATCGCGGTGGTTGGCGATAAACAGGTAGGCGCTGCCGGACTTGAATTGCTCCACCCCGGTATAGGTGACGCCGTCGGTGGCGCGCTCAATGGTGTGGTCGACGTAAACCTCGACTTTGTCCTGTAATGTGGCCACGGAGTTAATGCCGGCAAACTCACGGCGCAGCCGATGGGCTATAAGAGGTTTGAGTGCCCAGCCTAAAGCGCCGGCGAAACGCGGGAAGCGGAAGTGGGTGAGGATATCTAGAAACGCCTTGTCGCCGAGCAGTCGTGCCAGCACTGCCGGGACTTCGCTGTCGTCGTAAGGTCGGATGGCATCGAATTCGCCCATCATGCTCTCTTGTTAGAAACGGCTAGGGTAAGTAAAGGTTTTGATTGAAAACCGGCGGGGTGCGGTCTGAAAAAGTAGCCAGACAAAAATAGCCCTGCAAATAGACCGGCGATTATACGCACAAGTCACCTGGGAGACCGCGATGCTGGAAACTGCGCAATATGAATGTCCGTATTGTGGTGAGGAAGTCGAGACGACGCTGGATTTGTCCGGTGGCGATCAGACCTATATTGAAGACTGTCAGGTGTGCTGCCGGCCGATAACCTTCGTGTTGCAGGTTCATGAAGATGAATGGCATCTCGAAGTGTTCAGCGAAAACGAGTGAGGAGCGTGTATGCAGCGCATCTACGACCCGGAGAACCTGATGGAAGGCGAGTTGCTGCAAGGCATGCTCGCCAGCGAGGGCATCGAGGCGCACCTGGTGGGCCGTGATTTGCTCGGGGGCAGCGGCGAGTTGCCGATCTATGGCTTGCTGGGGCTGTCGGTCGAGAACGATCAGGCTGCATACGCCCGCGAGCTGATCACCGCGTACAATGCCGCGCTGCCGCTGTCCGGCGATGAACCGGACAGCTTTCCCGGCACGCTGGTCTGTTAGGCTGGCGTTCGTTTGATCAAGAGCCGTGTTGCCCCATGTGTGGACGTTATGCCCTGTTTCGCTGGAACCCCGCCTTCGCGGCGCTGCCCGGTTTTCCCGCCGACCAGCAGGCGCAGTGGAACATTTCCCCCAATGATTCGGTGTTGATGCTGCGGGCCGAGCCTGACGGTCAACGCACGCTGGCCCGCGCCCGCTGGGGCCTGACGCCACCCTGGCTGACCGATCTGTCCCGCACTCCGGCCCACGCTCGTGCCGAAACCGTGGCCGAACAACCGATGTTCCGCGAAGCCCTGCGCTTGCGCCGCTGCCTGTTGCCGGCCAACGGTTTCTACGAATGGCGCGGCACGACGCGCAAGCGCCCGTACTGGCTGACACCGGGGGAGGGTTCGTCATTGTTTTTTGCGGCGATCTGGGAGGCGTATCCGGTGCAAGAGCAGGTTTGGCTGAGTACCGCCGTGATTACCCAACCGGCGGCAAGCCAGCGGCGGCCGTTGATTCTTGATGAGGTGGGGCAGGCGGCGTGGCTGGATCCCGAGACACCGTTGCATGCATTGCAAGCATTGCTGGCCAGTGAGCCTGCCGTGTTGCGCGAGCGGGTGCTGGCCAACATGGTGAATGATCCGAAGCTCAATGGGCCGGAGTGCCTCACTCCGGGTTGAATTATTGGGTGGCTGAGCCGGCCCCATCGCGAGCAAGCTCGCTCCCACAKKGGATCTGTGGCGTACACAAATCCCCTGTGGGAGCGGGCTTGCCCGCGATGGGGCCTTTGGATCAAACCCTGAACTGATTGATCAACCGCCGCTGCTGCTCGGCCAACCTGGTCAAATCCGCACTGGCCGCGCTCGACTCATCGGCGCCGCCGGCCACTTCATTGGCCACCTGACCGATGTTGATCACGTTGCGGTTGATGTCGTCCGCCACCGCACTTTGCTCCTCGGCCGCGCTGGCGATCTGGGTGTTCATGTCATTGATCACCGACACCGCCTGAGTAATGGTTTCCAGTGCTTCGGCGGCCTTGGAGGCGTGCTGTACGCTTTCGTCCGTACGGTTCTGACTGTCTTCCATGACCCGCACTACATCCCGCGTGCCTTGCTGCAGTTGCTGGATCATGGTCTGGATTTCTTCGGTGGCCTTTTGCGTTTTCTGCGCCAGGTTACGCACCTCGTCGGCCACTACCGCAAAACCTCGGCCCTGTTCACCGGCGCGGGCGGCTTCGATGGCCGCGTTCAGGGCCAGCAGGTTGGTCTGCTCGGCGATCCCGCGAATGGCGGTGAGGATGGCGTTGATGTTTTCGCTGTCCTTGGCCAGGGTTTGCACCACGCTCACGGCGCGGCCGATTTCCACTGCGAGGGCGCCAATCGAGTTCGAGGTGTCGCGCACGATCTGCATGCCCTGGCTGGCGGCCTGATCGGCATGGCTGGCGGCCTGTGCGGCCTGGGTCGCGTTGCGCGCCACGTCCTGGGCGGTGGCGGTCATTTCCTGCACAGCGGTGGCCACCTGATCGATCTCGGCCATTTGCTTGTGTACACCGGTATTGGTGCGGATGGCGATGTCGGCGGTGTGTTCCGACGAATCGCTGACGCTCTGCACCGACGTCACCACCTGGGTGATCATCGCCTGCAACTTGGCCAGGAAAGTATTGAAGCCTTTGGCGATCGAACCCAGTTCATCGGCGCGGTCGCTGCTCAGGCGCCGGGTCAGGTCACCTTCGCCCTGGGCGATATCGTCGAGCATGGCCGCCATCTGCTTGAGCGGACGGGCGATGCCGTGGCCCACCAGCCAGATCACCAGCAAACCGATACCGGCAATCACCAGACCGACCATCGCCATGCCGAAGGTGTCGGATTTGCGCTGTGCGTTCAGGTCGGCCTGGAGTTTTTGCAGGTCGGCCATGACCGCATTCAGCGGCAACTGCAGCATCAAGGTCCAGCGGGCGTCAGTCTGGCCGATGCCGAACGGCAGGTACAACTCGATCCGGCCTTGGGCCTTGTCGACGGTATAGGTGACTTCGCCGCGCTTGAGATTGGCCATGTTGGCGATCTGCTTGCTGTCGAGGATGTCGCTGACCTTTTCGCCGAATTTGCTCGGATCCTTGGTGTAGGCAACGATCCGGCCATTGCCGCCGATCAGGGCCATTTCCCCGGCGCCGCTGTAGAGTTTCTGGTTGGCGCCCAAGAGCATTTCCTGGATGAAGTTCACCGACAGGTCGGCACCGACTATGCCCTGGAAGGCACCGTTGAGCATGATCGGCTCAATAAAGGAGGCGAGCATGACGATTTTGTCGCCCACCTTATAAGGCGCCGGATCGATCACGCAGGATTTTTTGGTTTCTTTTGAGCACAGGTAGTACTCGCTGGCGCGCACGCCGGTGGACAGGGTTTTCTGGTCGTCGACGTCCACCAGTTTGTCCAGGCCCAGGGTGCCGTCGTCGTTGCGGAACCACCAGGGCAGGAAGCGCCCGTTGGCGGCGTCGATGCCGACTACCTGAGTGCCGACATAGGCCGCATCGTTGTGATCCAGTGCGTCTTTCTCCCAACCGATATAGGTGCCGAGGATTTTCGGGTTCTTGACCACGTTTTCCTTGATCAGACCGATCAATTGCTCGCGGCTGAGGCTCAGCGCAGGCTGGCCATCGGTACCCGGTGTGCCGATCAGGGCGTTGACCCGCACCAGCCCGCCGGCAATCAGCAGCGGTGCTTCGAGTTCACGCTGGATCTGGCTGACCTGGGTTTGCGCCAGGGACGTCAGGCGCTGTTCGATGACTTGCTCGAATTGGGCCTGGGTCCGCTCCTGGACCATGTCTTGGGTCCGGGCGCCGGAGAGCAGCGCATACACCACCAGCGCTGCCACGACACTAAGGACAATGGCGCCGGCAAGGGCCGCCACGGAAAACTGGATCGACTTGAATTTCATGGGGGCTCCGCACGCAAAAGGACGTCTGCCCAGGTGTATCGGCAGAGTGTCGGACGGGCATGAGCGCGGGCAGCTGAAATGACTGTTTTTGCGTGTCGGATGTCGCAAATGAATCCATGCGCGGCGTGATGGACTGCGGGTTGTTGCCGTATGTGAATTTTTTCTACGGCGATGAGAGCTTTGTCCGAATTGTGCGTCTTACGTCCATTGTATCTGGCGTCTAGACATTTCCACGCCTAGGATACGCGGCATGTTTTCAGGGAAATTTTTGATGAACAAGATTTTGGTTGTCAGTGCACTGAGCGCAGCGCTGCTGCTCACCGGTTGTCAGTCGGTCAATACCACCAGCGGCGGTGCAGTGGGCATTGAGCGCAAGCAGTACATGTTCAGCATGTTGTCCGCGCAAGAGGTCGACCAGATGTACGCCCAGTCCTATCAGAAGACCGTGGGCGAAGCGTCCAGCAAAGGTGTGCTGGACAAGACCAGCAATGAAGCCCGGCGGGTTCAGGCGATTGCCGACCGGCTGATTGCCCAGACGCCGACGTTTCGTCCGGACGCGGCTCAGTGGAAGTGGGAAGTCAACCTGATCAAGAGCGATGAGCTCAACGCCAACTGCGGCCCTGGCGGCAAAATCATCTTTTACACCGGCCTGATCGACAGACTGAAACTGACCGACGATGAAATCGCCGCGATCATGGGGCATGAAATCGCCCACGCCCTGCGTGAGCACGGTCGTGAAGCGATGTCCAAGGCTTACGGCATCGAAATGGCCAAGCAGGGCGCCGGTGCCTTGTTGGGATTGGGGCAGGACACCATGGCCCTGGCCGATACCGTGGCGAACTACGGCATGACCTTGCCCAACAGCCGCGCCAATGAAAACGAAGCGGACCTGATTGGCCTGGAACTGGCGGCCCGCGCCGGTTACAACCCGAATGCCGCAATTACCCTGTGGAACAAGATGAGCAAGGTCTCGGAAGGTGCGCCACCGGAATTCATGAGCACTCACCCGGCGTCGTCGAGTCGTATTGCGGCGTTGCAGGCGGCGATTCCGAAAGTGATGCCGTTGTATGAGCAGGCCAAGAAATCCTGACGGTCATCTATTGAGGCTTCGGGCCTCATCGTCGGAGCGCCGCCCGGAGCAAGCTCGCTCCCACATTGGTTTTGTGCTCGACGCCGAACCCTGTGGGAGCGAGCTTGCTCGCGATGAACGATAACGCGGTCTATCGACCTAAACCGTCAAACCCACCCGCTGCTCTGCATCGCCTTGTACACCGCGACAATCGCCAGGATGAAGAACGCCGACGCCGCCAGTCGACGGATCAGGGTCAAGGGCAATTTGTCTGCGGCAAAGTTGCCCGCCAGTACCACCGGTACGTTGGCAATCAGCATGCCGAGGGTGGTACCGATGATCACCAGCCAAAGCTCTGGATACTGGGCCGCGAGCATCACGGTCGCGATCTGCGTCTTGTCGCCGATTTCCGCCAGGAAGAACGCGATCAGCGTGGTCAGGAACGGCCCGAACTTGCGGGCGGTGCTGGCTTCGTCGTCATCCATCTTGTCCGGGACCAGGGTCCACAGTGCGGTCGCGGCGAAGCTCGCGGCGAGGATCCAGTGCAGCATCGTATCCGAGAAGAAACTGCCGACCCAGGCGCCTATCGCACCGGCTGCAGCGTGGTTGGCCAGGGTCGCGGCGACGATACCGGCGATGATCGGCCAGGGCTTGCGGAAGCGGGCAGCGAGAATGAGCGCGAGCAGTTGCGTCTTGTCGCCGATTTCGGCCAAGGCAACGATTGCGGTAGGTACGAGTAGTGAATCCAGCATCAGGGGTTTTCCTAAGGGGCGGGTCGACACGGCTATGACACGTACAGCCTTCCCGCCCCGGGTAAGGTGTTCGTGTCATAGGTCTTGTCAAACCCTGCGATCCATCTGATGTGGATGCTTGGGTCGCATGCGCCATGGTCTTTTGACCAAGTATGTTGACGCATGCCGGACGAGCGTGGCGCTCGTGGGAGACTACTCCCCTAGGACGGAGCGGATTCTGCCTAGGCAAAATCCATTCGGCAAGCCTTCTTTTTCAAAAGAAGTTCAACCGCGTTTGGCCCGGTAGATTCGGAAACCCTGTCCTTCGGCCTTGATCGCACACACGCCCAAATGCTCTTCGATCAGCGGTTGATACTTCAGGAAGCTGTTAGCTACCAAGCGAAGTTCGCCACCGTTTTTCAGATGTTTGGCTGCTTTTCGCAGCAGGTTTTCGGTAGCGAAATAGTCGGTGTGCACCCCGACATGGAACGGCGGATTGCTCAGAATCGCACTCAAACCCATCGGTGCGGCATCGATTCCGTCACCGGTAATCACCTCGGCTTCCAGACCATTGGCAGCCAGGGTCAGGCGACTGCTGGCAGCGGCAAAGGCATCCACATCCAGCAACGTGACCTGGTTGTGCGGGTAACGACGTTTCACCGCTGCCCCCAGAACCCCGGCGCCACAACCGAAATCGAGCAGGTGACCGCCGGGCAGTTTGTCCAGATGTTCCAGCAGCAGCGCGCTGCCGCGATCCAGGCGACCATGGCTGAACACCCCCGGCAAGCTGATGACCTTCAACGGGCCTTCGGCCAGCGGCAGTTCGTAGGTCTGCGCCAGGCTTTCCAGCGGTTTGGCTTCAGGCGCGTTGGCCACGGTGACCAGCCAGAGCTGGCAGTGTCGCGCGCTGTCGAGCTTGCGTGGCTTGCCGAACGGGTTGAGTTGTTTGGCGGCACCTTCGATGCCGCTTTTTTTCTCGCCGACCAGGTACAGCTCGCGGCCGGCCAGCCGCGAGGCGAGGGCGTTGAGGATGTAGTCGGTCAGGTCCTTGGCCTTGGGCAGAAACACCACGGCGCTATCGAACTCGCGCTGCGGCGCATTCACGCCAAAATGGCTGCGCTCGGCGAAGCGGGCGTCCAGCGCGGCCTGATCGCCGGCGTGCCAGCACCAGCCATGAGCCTCGGGCAGACGACCCAGCAAGTCGTCGGCGGGCAAACCGGCCAGCAACACCGAACCCTGGAATAACTCGGCCTGACGAAGCAGTACTTCACTGCGCGGATCCATAACTGCTCCTGTGGAAAAAAGTGCCGCAGTTTATCAACTGACGACCCGCAGCGCCTTACCGCTGAAGTATCCCAGTGCGTTTTCGGTCACTTGGCCAACGATTCGCTGGCGCGCTTCGCGGCTGCCCCAGGCGTTGTGCGGGGTGACGATCAGGCGCGGAATATCGTGGGCCAGCAGCGGATTGCCATTAATGGGGGGCTCGACGCTCAGCACGTCCGTGGCGGCGCCGCCCAGATGCCCGTTGCGCAGGGCGTCGGCCAGTGCCTGTTCGTCGATCAGGCCACCGCGTGCGGTGTTGACCACAAATGCTCCGGGCTTCATCGAGGCCAGTTCACGGGCACCGATGAAGTGGCGGGTATGTTCGTTGAGTGGGCAGTGCAAGGTCAGGGCATCGACCTGTGGCAACAGTTCATCCAGCGGCAAGCGATCCGGCCGGGCGGGGCGTCCGGGAATTTGCCCCAGCAGGACGCGCATGCCGAAGGCTTCGGCCAGCCGTGCGACTGCGCCGCCCAATTCGCCGTGGCCCAGCAGTCCAAGGGTTTTGCCTTCGAGTTCGACAATCGGGTAATCCAGCAAACAGAACTGTTTGGCCTGCTGCCAGCGACCTTCGCCGACGGCTTTTTGATAATCGGCCAGGCGTGTGGCCAGGTTGAGCAGCAGCATGATCGTGTGCTGCGCCACCGACGGCGTGCCGTAACCCTGGCAGTTGCACACAGTAATTCCGTGGGCGCGGGCGGCGGCGAGGTCGACGTTGTTGGTGCCGGTGGCGGTGATCAGGATCAGCTTGAGATCAGGGCTGGCGGCCATGGCAGCGGCATCGATGACAATTTTGTTGCTGATGGCGACGGTGGCGCCCTTGAGGTGTTCAATGACTTGATCGGGCAAGGTCTGGGCGAACAGCTGCAGTTCGCTGAAACAACTGCGCAGCGGATTGAGGTCAAGGTCGCCAAGGTCCAGGGACGGGTGGTCGAGGAAAACGGCGCGGCGAGTGTTCGTCATCAACTGTACCTTTTGTGCAATGAACTGAAGGCGTAATCTGCCGAGCCTACCAGATGAAATAAATAGATACGCTTGGCCTGAAGGAGCCCCTATGTACTGGACAGAGTTCTTGACCGTTGCCCTGATTCACCTGCTGGCCGTGGCCAGCCCCGGCCCGGACTTTGCTGTCGTGGTGCGTGAGAGCGTGACCCACGGTCGCCGCGCAGGCACCTGGACCGCGCTGGGTGTGGGTACGGCGATTTTCCTGCACGTGGGTTATTCCCTGCTGGGGATCGGCCTGATCGTGTCCCAGTCGATCGTGCTGTTCAATGCCTTGAAATGGGCCGCCGCCGCTTACCTGCTGTACATCGGTTACAAGGCACTGCGCGCGCAACCGGCCAAGCCTGTGGCGGACGATCTGCACAAGGAAGCCGGCGAGCGCACCGCCCGTGGTGCCTTCACTTCAGGGTTCGTCACCAACGGTCTCAATCCCAAAGCCACGCTGTTCTTCCTATCGCTGTTCACCGTGGTCATCAATCCGCACACGCCACTGGCCGTGCAGGCCGGTTACGGGGTTTACCTGGCGGCGGCGACAGCGGCCTGGTTCTGCCTGGTGGCGATGCTGTTCAGCCAGCAGCGCGTACGCGCCGGTTTCGCCCGCATGGGCCACTGGTTCGACCGGACCATGGGCGCGGTGCTGATTGCGATCGGTGTGAAACTCGCGTTTACCGAGATGCACTGACCGTAACGGTTCACGAATAGCTGCAAATGCTGGCGCAACGCTAGCATTTGCGCGGCTCTGCAAATCATTCCTTTGGCTGATTTGGCTGACGATCAAGGGCACTACAGTGCGTACTTTCAGTCACGACCGTGCAGTCAGAAAAAGGGATTCTTATGTTGCAGACTCGCGTTATCCCCCCGGCCGAAGGCGCTTACCAGTACCCGCTGTTGATCAAACGGCTGCTGATGTCTGGTGCCCGTTATGAGAAAACCCGCGAGATCATCTACCGCGACAAGTTGCGCTACAGCTACCCGACCCTGATCGAACGGGTGGCCCGCCTGGCCAATGTGCTGACGGCGGCCGGGGTCAAGCCCGGGGATGCCGTGGGTGTGATGGACTGGGACAGCCATCGTTACCTGGAATGCATGTTCGCCATCCCGATGATCGGCGCGGTGATCCACACCATCAACGTGCGCCTGTCGCCGGAACAGATCCTCTACACCATGAACCACGCCGAGGACCGCTTTGTGCTGGTCAACAGCGAGTTCGTCGGCCTCTACAAGGCAATCGAGGGGCAACTGGCCACGGTCGAGAAAACCCTGCTGCTGACTGACCTGCCGGAAAAAACCGCGGACCTGCCGAACCTCGTCGGCGAATACGAACAACTGCTGGCCGCGGCGAGCCCGCAGTACGACTTCGAGGATTTCGACGAAAACTCGGTCGCGACCACGTTCTATACCACCGGCACCACCGGCAATCCCAAGGGCGTGTACTTCACCCATCGGCAACTGGTGCTTCACACCATTGGCGTGTCGACCATCATGGGCGCGATCGATAGCGTGCGCCTGCTGGGCACCAACGACGTGTACATGCCGATCACCCCGATGTTCCACGTGCACGCCTGGGGCTTGCCGTATGTGGCGACCATGCTCGGGCTCAAGCAGGTGTATCCAGGCCGCTATGACCCGGAATATCTGGTGGAATTGTGGCGCAAGGAGAAGGTCACGTTCTCCCATTGCGTACCGACCATTTTGCAGATGGTCCTCAATGCCAAGGCCGCGCAGAACGTCGACTTCGGCGGCTGGAAAATCGTCATCGGCGGCAGCGCTTTGAATCGCACGTTGTACGAAGCGGCCAAGGCGAAAGGGATTCAACTGACGGCTGCTTATGGCATGTCGGAAACCGGGCCGCTGGTGTCGTGTGCGCACCTCAACGACGAATTGATGGCGGGTACCGAAGACGAGCGCACCACCTACCGGATCAAGGCTGGCGTGCCGGGGCCGCTGGTGGAGGCGGCGATCGTCGACACCGAGGGCAACTTCCTGCCCGCCGACGGTGAGACTCAGGGTGAACTGGTGCTGCGTGCACCGTGGCTCACCGAGGGCTATTTCAATGAACCGCAGAAGGGCGCCGAGCTCTGGGTCGGCGGCTGGCTGCACACCGGCGACGTGGCGACCCTGGACAGCATGGGGGTGATCGACATTCGTGACCGGATCAAGGACGTGATCAAGACCGGTGGCGAGTGGATTTCCTCCCTGGACCTGGAAGACCTGATCAGCCGTCATGCGGCGGTACGTGAAGTAGCAGTGGTGGGGATTCCCGATCCGCAGTGGGGCGAGCGGCCGTTTGCCCTGCTGGTGCTCCGTGAGGGTCATGCAATCGGGGCTCGGGAACTCAAGGAACACCTCAAGCCGTTCGTGGAGCTGGGGCACTTGAGCAAGTGGGCGATTCCGAGCCAGATTGCCCTTGTTACTGAAATTCCCAAGACCAGCGTCGGCAAACTCGACAAGAAGCGCATTCGTGTCGACATCACCGAATGGCAAGCCACCAACAGCACCTTCCTCTCGACGCTTTAAGCGCCTCTCGGCGTGCCCGAAAGGGCACGCCAGCCCCACCAAGCAAGCGCTTGGCTTGTCAATTCGAATTTTTCAGCCATCCTTGCCGTGCCGACGGGTGTCGGACTGGCGAAAGGACTGTTCCAGAGTGGCTGGCAACTGCAAATCACACTTTAGAGGGATCAAGCACTACTACCTGCTGGCTATAGTCCGTTCAAGGATTTTTAAGAACGGGGCAACCGCACGAACCGGGGCGATGCAACTTTGGAATGACTTTGGGATGCCATGGCTCCCGGTTATCCACAGCGTTTTTAGAAGTGCTCATTGCCATAAAAATAAAATGCACATGGAGTAGCGTCGATGACATCAGTAAACCAGTTCTGGCGCCGGGCGAAACTGCCCCTGGCTGTCAGTCTTGCTTCTACGCTCGCCGGGCCAGCATTCGGCGTCAGTTTCAACGTTGGTGAAATCGAAGGTCAGTTCGACTCATCCCTGTCGATTGGCGCCAGTTGGTCTACCGAACAGCCGAACAAGAACCTCATCGGCGTCAACAACGGCGGTAAGGGGCTGTCGCAGACTTCTGATGACGGTCACCTGAACTTCAAGAGCGGGGAAACCTTCTCGAAGATCTTCAAGGGCATCCATGACCTTGAACTGAAATACGGCGATACCGGTGTTTTCGTCCGTGGCAAATACTGGTACGACTTTGAACTGAAAGACGAAAGCCGTCCGTTCAAGGACATCAGCGACGACGGTCGCAAGGAAGGCGCCAAGTCCGCTGGCACTCAACTCCTCGACGCCTTCGTCTACCACAACTACTCCATTGCCGATCAACCAGGTTCCGTGCGCCTGGGCAAGCAGGTCGTGAGCTGGGGTGAAAGTACCTTCATTGGCGGCGGCATCAACTCGATCAACCCGATCGACGTGTCGGCATTCCGCCGTCCGGGTGCCGAGATCAAGGAAGGCCTGATCCCGGTCAATATGTTCTATGTGTCCCAGAGCCTGACCGAAAACCTCTCGGCCGAAGCGTTTTATCAACTTGAATGGGATCAGACCGTCGTCGACAACTGCGGCACGTTCTTCTCCCAGCCGGACATCGTTGCCGACGGCTGCGACAACAACCTGCGCGTGCTGAACAAGCGCTCGCAAATTCCGGCCGTTGCCTTGGGGCCTTTGGCTGCCAACGGCGTCGACGTCAACGAAGAGGGTGTTCTGGTGCGTCGTGGCCCCGATCGTGATGCCCGTGACAGCGGCCAGTGGGGCGCGTCCTTCAAGTACATGTTCGATCCGCTGGACACCGAGTTCGGCGCCTACTTCATGAACTACCACAGTCGTGCGCCGATCTTCAGCGCCACCGGTGCGCCGCAGTCGGTCTACAACACCGCAGCGTCGCTGAGCGGTGGACCATTTGCCCGGCTTGCGCCGTTGCTGGTGGCCGGTAATTCGCAATACTTCATCGAATACCCCGAGGACATTCGCCTGTATGGCTTGAGCTTCTCCACCACCCTGCCTACCGGTACGGCGTGGAGCGGTGAGATCAGCTACCGTCCGAACGCACCGGTGCAGCTCAACTCCACCGACATCCTGTTCGCCGGTGTGCGTCCTTTGGGCGGCGCTCTGAGCAACGCTTCACTGCTCAACGGTGTGCCTGGCCAGGACTTGCACGGGTATAACCGCAAGGAAGTCACCCAATTCCAGACCACTCTGACGCACTTCTTCGATCAGGTCATGGGCGCCAGCCGTCTGACCCTGGTGGGCGAAGTGGGCGTGACCCACGTCGGCGGGCTGGAAAGCTCCTCCGATGTCCGTTATGGCCGTGACCCGGTCTACGGCCCTGGCGAGTTGCCAGCTACCGGCGGCCAGAACACCTGCGTGGCGCTCAACACCAGCACCATCAACGGGGCCGGCCCGGGTACGCCGACCAACAACCTCAGCCGCAACTGCACCAACGAAGGCTTCACCACCCCGACTTCGTGGGGCTACCGCGGTCGCGCCATCTGGGAATACAACGACGTGTTTGCCGGTGTGAACCTCAAACCGAACGTTGCCTGGTCCCATGACGTAAGCGGTTATTCCCCTGGCCCTGGCGGCAACTTCGAGGAAGGCCGCAAGGCGGTGAGCCTGGGTGTTGATGCCGAGTACCAGAACACCTACACCGCGAGCCTGGCTTACACCAACTTCTTCGACGGCAAGTACACCACAGTGGATGACCGCGACTTCGTTGCGCTCAGCCTCGGCGTGAACTTCTAAGCACAGTATTTTCAGGACGAACGCATAAATGAAAATAACAAAGAGTCTGTTCCACGCCGGTGTTCTGGGTCTTTCGCTGCTGGCGACCAGCGTCATCGCAGCGGTTCCCCAGGCCGAGGCCGACAAACTGGGCAAGAGCCTGACCCCTATGGGCGCCGAAATGGCGGGTAACGCCGACGGTTCGATCCCTGCCTGGAAACCGCTGCCGAAGAACGCCGGCACCGTCGACAGCAAAGGCTTCCTGTCCGATCCGTACCCGGGTGAAAAACCGCTGTTCACTATCACGGCGCAGAACGTCGACCAGTACAAGGCCAAGCTTGCCCCTGGCCAGTACGCGATGTTCAAGCGCTACCCGGAAACCTTCAAGATGCCGGTGTACCCGTCCCACCGCGGTGCCACCGTGCCGGATGACGTGTTCGCCGCCATCAAGCGCAACGCCACCAACACCAACCTGGTGTCCGGCGGTAACGGTCTGGAGAACTTCGAAACAGCCGTGCCGTTCCCGATTCCGAAAAGCGGCGTGGAAGTTATCTGGAACCACATCACCCGCTATCGTGGCGGCAGCGTGACCCGTCTGGTGACCCAGGCCACACCGCAACCGAATGGCTCGTATAGCATGGTGTACTTCCAGGACCAGTTCGTGTTCCGCGACAAAATGAAGGATTACGACCCGAAAAACCCGGGCAATATCCTGTTCTACTTCAAGCAGAAAGTGACCGCGCCGGCGCGTCTGGCCGGTGGTGTACTGCTGGTGCACGAAACCCTCGACCAGGTGAAGGAGCCGCGTTCGGCGTGGGTCTACAACGCGGGTCAGCGTCGTGTGCGTCGTGCCCCGCAAGTGTCCTATGACGGTCCGGGTACGGCTGCCGATGGCCTGCGTACTTCCGATAACCTGGACATGTACAACGGTGCGCCGGATCGTTACGACTGGAAGCTCGAAGGCAAGAAAGAGATGTACATCGCCTCCGACAGCTACAAACTCGACTCGCCGACGCTCAAGTACGACGACATCATCAAGGCCGGTCACATCAACCAGGACCTGGCTCGTTACGAGTTGCGTCGTGTGTGGCATGTGGTTGCAACCCTGAAGGAAGGTCAGCGCCACATCTACGCCAAGCGTGATTTCTACATTGACGAAGACACCTGGCAAGCCGCGGTCATCGATCACTACGACGGTCGCGGTCAACTGTGGCGTGTCGCCGAGGCCCATGCCGAGAACTACTACGACAAGCAAGTTCCGTGGTATGCCCTCGAAGCCCTGTATGACCTGCAATCGGGTCGTTACCTGGCGCTGGGCATGAAGAACGAAGAGAAGTCAGCCTATGACTTCGGCTTCCAGGCAACCACCAGCGACTTCACCCCGGCCGCCTTGCGTCAGGATGGTGTTCGCTAAGGTGAACTGAGTAGAGGCCGCACCCTCTGAAAACGCCCCGACTGGTTCGGGGCGTTTTTTTGTGCGCCCAGCATGGGCGCAATCTTGCGGGTGAAAGTCCCGTCGTAAGCTGACCACAGCGAACGAAGTGAAGCGCAACTGCATGAGGGCGACCGAGTGTGGGGAGGAAGCGTGAATCGAAACCGCGAGCCGATGGACAAGAACCGGATATAAGGCGAAGCCGATCAGGGCGAGCGAGCAAAAGATCGCGAAGCTCTTGTGGTCAAGGATCAGGCT
>NZ_JBFUHY010000096.1:0-16459 GCF_056402155.1 Pseudomonas sp. P4_C1 | reverse complement strand
CTGTAGGAGCGAGCCTGCTCGCGATAGCGGTAAGTCAGTCGACATCAATGTTGAATGACAGTCCGCCATCGCGAGCAGGCTCGCTCCTACAGTGGTTTTGTGTGCTGGTCAGTAGCTCAGGCGCTTCTGGAAGAAGAAGTGCTTGTGGCCTGGCGGGTAATCGGCAATGTGCCCGATCTCGCTGTAGCCGCATTTCTTGTAGAACTCCGGCGCCTGGAATTCAAAGGTGTCGAGCCACAGCCCGACGCAGCGTCGTTCCCGCGCCAGGTCCTCGGCCATCTGCATCAGTTTCGAACCCAGGCCCTGTCCCCGTGCCTGTTCCGGCACCACCAGCAAGTCGACGTACAGCCACTGGTAAAACAATCGGCCATGCAGGCCGCCGAGGATCTCGTCGTTGTCGTCGCGCACCAGCAAGGCGATGTGCTCAGGTACGTTACCTTCGGCCTTCGAGCCGTTGTACGCGCGCAATGGCTTGAGGATGGCCAGGCGTTGTTCTTCCGTGGGGTTTTGCGACAGTTCGATACGCAGGTTCATGGCTATATCCTTATGGCATGGAAGCCGCAGCCTATCCCGGTCGCAGCGATTGTTCCATCCCCGGAAAAGTTGAACCGTCGCCAACGCGCAGCTTGCTTGAGGGGACAAGTGCCGTTCGTTTTCACTTAACATGTGGACCCTCAGACAAATAACAGGACGCGTTGTCATGTCGAACACGGCCGAGCGGGTCAACATCCTTGAGTCCCAGGTGTTGTCCCACGACTGGTACCTGCTCAGGAAAATCACCTTCGATTACCAACGCAACAACGGCGAGTGGCAACGCCAGACCCGGGAAGTCTACGACCGTGGCAATGGCGCGGCGATTCTCTTGTACAACCGCGAAAAGAGAACCGTGGTACTGACCCGGCAGTTTCGCCTGCCGGTGTTCGTCAACGGCCACGATGGCCTGTTGATCGAAGTGGCAGCTGGGCTGCTGGAAGGCGCGGCGCCTGAAGATCGCATCCGCGATGAAGCCGAGGAAGAGACCGGTTATCGCGTGCACCATGTGCAGAAGGTGTTCGAGGCGTACATGAGCCCGGGTTCGGTGACGGAAAAGCTGCACTTTTTCATTGCCGAGTACGACGCGAAGTCGAAAGTCAGCGACGGTGGTGGACTGGAGGCGGAAACCGAAGAGCTGGAAGTGCTGGAGTGGGCGTTCGAGGACGCGCTCGAAGCGTTCTACCGCGGCGAAATCTGCGACGCCAAGACCATCATGCTGTTGCAGTATGCGGCGATGAAAAACCTCTTCGCCCAAGCATGATCAAAAGCCTGGCAGGCGTGCCGTGCCGGGCCATTGCCCGCCCTCCAGCGTCAGCAACAACTCCTTCGCCTCAAGCCCCCCGGCAAACCCGGTGAGCTTGCCCGACGCGCCAATTACCCGGTGACACGGCGCCACGATCGAGATCGGGTTCTTGCCATTCGCCGCACCCACTGCCCTTACCGCCGCCGGGTTGCCGATCTGTTCGGCGATCTGGCTGTAGCTGCGGGTCTCGCCGAACGGGATGGTCAGCAGCGCCGTCCAGACCTTCTTCTGAAATTCCGTGCCGGCAAAATCCAGTTCCAGTTCGAAGTGATCGCGGGTGCCGGAAAAATATTCGCGCAACTGCGCAGCCGTGTGCACCAGGATCGGGTTGTCCGGCGCTTCGCTCATCGGCCCCAGGCGCACCCGACCGGGTTTGTCGTTTTCCCAGAGGATGGCCGCCAGTCGCGAACCGTTCGCGACCAGCTTCAACTGGCCCACGGGTGAAGCCACGGTGGTGCAGGTATAGGTCATGCCAGGGCTCGCGCAAAATTGCTCAACAGGCGTAAAGGATACTGTCTCGACGGGGAGGCGCAAACCGTAATCCCGACCATACTTGGCTACGGCTTTTGAAGCGTTTTCCTACGTAATAACAAGAAGAGACCGACTCATGAAGTACGAACCTTTTGCCAAATCGCTGATTGCGACCTCATTGGCACTCAGCTGTCTGACTGCTCACGCCGCCTCCGTGGCCCCGGCTACCGGGGAAAACGGCATGGTGGTCACGGCCCAGCACCTGGCCAGCCATGTGGGCGTGGATGTGCTGAAGAAAGGAGGCAACGCCGTGGATGCGGCGGTCGCGGTCGGCTATGCGCTGGCGGTGGTGTACCCCGCGGCAGGCAACCTCGGTGGCGGTGGTTTCATGACCATTCAACTGGCGGACGGGCGCAAGACCTTCCTCGACTTCCGTGAAAAAGCGCCGCTGGCCGCAACCGCCAACATGTACCTGGACAAGGCGGGCAACGTCGTCCCTGATCTGAGTACCCGTGGCCACCTGGCCGTGGGCGTGCCGGGCACCGTTTCGGGCATGGAGTTGGCGCTGTCCAAGTACGGCACCAAGCCGCGCAAGGAAATCATCGCCCCGGCCATCAAGCTGGCTGAAGACGGTTTTGAACTGGAGCAGGGCGACGTCGATCTGCTGGACTACGCCACCGACATGTTCAAGAAGGACATGAAGGATTCCGGCTCGATCTTCTTGAGCAAAGGCGAGCCGATGCAGGTCGGCCAGAAACTGGTGCAAAAGGACTTGAGCAAGACCTTGCGGGAGATCTCCGAGAAAGGCGCCGACGGTTTCTATAAAGGCTGGGTGGCCGATGCCATCGTCACCTCCAGCCAGGCCAACAAGGGCATCATTACCCAGGCCGACCTCGACAAATACAAGACCCGCGAACTGGCGCCCATCGAGTGCGACTACCGTGGCTACCACGTGGTTTCGGCACCGCCACCGAGCTCCGGCGGCGTGGTGATCTGCGAGATCATGAATATCCTCGAAGGTTATCCGATGAAGGATCTGGGCTACCACTCGGCCCAGGGCATGCACTATCAGATCGAGGCGATGCGCCACGCCTATGTGGACCGCAACAGCTACCTGGGTGACCCGGATTTCGTGAAGAACCCGATTGCCCACCTGTTGGATAAAAACTACGCGACCAAGCTGCGCGACGCGATCAAGCCGCAAAAAGCCGCGGTATCCAGCGAACTCAAGCCCGGTGTAGCGCCCCATGAAGGCAACAACACCACCCATTACTCCATCGTCGACAAGTGGGGCAACGCGGTGTCGGTGACCTACACCCTCAACGACTGGTTCGGTGCCGGCGTGATGGCGAGCAAGACCGGGGTCATCCTCAACGATGAAATGGACGACTTCACCTCGAAGATCGGCGTGCCGAACATGTACGGCCTGGTGCAGGGCGAGGCCAACGCCATCGCCCCCGGCAAGGCGCCGTTGTCGTCCATGAGCCCGACCATCGTCACCAAGGACGGCAAAGTGGTGATGGTGGTCGGTACGCCGGGTGGCAGCCGGATCATCACCGCGACCTTGCTGACCATGCTCAACGTGATCGACTACGGCATGAACATCCAGGAAGCGGTGGATGCACCGCGGTTCCACCAGCAGTGGCTGCCGGAGGAAACCAACCTGGAAGCTTTCACCACCAGCCCGGACACGGTGAAAATCCTCGAAAGCTGGGGGCACAAGTTCGCAGGTCCACAGGATCCCAACCACCTGGCGGCGATCCTGGTCGGCGCGCCGTCCCTGGGCGGCAAACCGGTCGGCAAGAACCGTTTCTACGGAGCGAACGACCCACGGCGTAACACCGGGTTGTCGCTGGGTTATTGAGGGTTGTGTCTGGAGGGGGACGGGCTTATGTTCGTCCCCTGATCACTCGGCATATCAAGGAAGGAAATCATGACCACTGCGTTGTTAATCATCGACGTTCAACAGGCTTTGTGTTCCGGTGAGTACGAGTGCTTCGAGATTGGACGGGTCATCAACACCATCAATGACCTTTCTGCCCGGGCGCGTGAGGCCGGCGTGCCCGTGGTACTGATCCAGCACGAAGAAACGGGCAGCCCGCTGGCCCATGGCGCTGCCGGCTGGCAACTGGCCGAAGGGCTGCAAACCTCGCCCAAGGACCATCGCGTGCGCAAGACCACCGGGGATTCGTTCTACCAGACCAATCTGCAAAAATTGTTACCGGAAGAGGACTTCGAGCGCCTGGTCATCTGCGGCCTGCAGACTGATTACTGCGTCAACGCCACCGTGCGCCAGGCGCTGAAACTGGGCTACGACGTGGTGCTGGCGGGCGACGCCCATTCCACCGTCGACAACGGCAACCTCAGCGCCGAAGACATCATTGCCGAGCACAACAAGGACCTGGCGCACCTGACCGGTTCCGTGGCGCGGATCGATGTGATACCGGCCAAGGACATCCACTTCTGAAACCACAACATTCCCCTGTGGGAGCGGGCTTGCCCGCGATGAGGCCAGCACATTCAACATTGATGCTGGCTGACCCACTGCCTTCGCGAGCAGGCTCGCTCCCACAGTAATCCCGGTTGCTCGCAGATGTTGCGTACACCTACCAACCCTGTGTGCGAGCTTGCTCGCGATGGCGTCATTACAGCCAGCATCGGTGTCGGCTGACCCGCCGCTACCGCGAGCAGGTTCACTCCCACAGTAATTTCAGTCGCTGGCCGATTTTGCATACGCCCATTTACCCCGTGGGAGCGGGCTGTTTGTAACTATTGATGTCACGGCAAGCTGGACGCCATTCCCGACGCTATGGCATCGTCGAAACACCAGACCATGCAGTGAACGGGATCGCAACGATGGAGGAGGGAAACAAGGTCGACGACAACAGGTCGCTGACCACGCTGAAGGCGTTCAATCATTGCGTATTGCACCTGGGCCGGCTGGCGCGGGAGAGCGGGGCGTCGCGATTCATCGCCGATGGCCTGCAGGCATTCGGTCAACTGGTGCCCTTTGCGTCCGCCTGGTGGGGCGAGATGTCGACGCCAGGTCCTGATGTTCCCCCCCAGAGCTGGATGCACGGCAGCATCAATCTCCCCGAATCCTTTGCCGCCGAATGGCATCCGGTGGCGGCAAACGATCAGTTCTCCCACGCCACGCTCAACCGTCCCGGTGAGGTGGTGCGCGACAACGGTTTCAACGACCCGTGCGAAGCGGTCAATGATTTCGCCCGGCGCTACGATCTCTACCACTTGATGAGCATCACCTATGAGCTGCCCGAAAGCGGCTTGATGTTTTTCGTTTGTCTCTACCGTGACCAGCATGAACAGGCGTTCGAGGAGAGCGAAGCCGAGCTGTTTTCGGCATTCTGCGATCACCTGTTCCAGCTGTGGCGGTTCCAGGTGCAGGACATGATTCGCTTCGACAGCGAAAACGGCGCGAGTGATTTTGGTGTGGCGCGCATGGACGGCAGACTGCTGTATGTAGGCGCCAGGTTGTGCGCCGCCATTCAACGCGAACTGCCCGGCTGGAGCGGTTCAATGCTGCCGGGCGAGGTGATCGCGCAACTGTCGAAGGCGCCCTGCGTGATCCGCCTGGGCCGCTGCGCCCTGACCCTGAGCCCCAACGCCGGACATGTCATCCTGTCCCTGGAAGCAYCGTCGGGCGGGGACGGCCTGGCACCACGGGAACGCACGGCGGCGATGCTGTTCGCCGCCGGGCACTCCTACAAGGAAATCGCCAAAATGCTCGCCCTGAGCCCCGCGACCGTGCGCACCTATTTGCGTAACTGCTACTTGCAACTCGGTGTGAAAAGCAAGGTGGAACTGGGCTCGGCCCTGCGTTCGCCGGGTGCGCTGGCGGAGTCCGTGCGCCGGGATTAATCCCAGCGGTTTCAATTATTTGCCTTACCCCTCCTCATTTGCAGAGGTCCATTCGAACGCTGCGCCCTATAGGGTAGGCCCTGTCTATCAGGGGCTGGCGCAATCGCTTCGGGCCGCTTCAAAACAATAAGAACAGGGGTGAGGCATTTGAGACTTTCCAGGTTGTTCATCGCCGTTGCGTCGACAACGGCGTTTTCCTGCATGGCGTTGGCGGCGACACCCGCCGACACGGTCATGCGCAATGGCTACGTCTACACCGTCGATGGCCAGGATTCCGTACAGCAGGCCATTGCCATTTCGGGCGGCAAGATCGTCTATATCGGCAGCGATGCCGGGGTCGACGCCTACATCGGCAAGCAAACACAACTGATCGATCTGGCCGGGCGCATGCTGATGCCGGGCTTCGTCGATGCGCACATGCACCCCGGCGATGGCGGTCGCGCCATGACCTTGTGCGATTTGAAATACCAGACCCTGACCCGCGCGCAGTTTCAGGCGAGCATCCAGGCCTGCCTCGATGCCGACAAGGGCAAGGGCCCGGACGTGTGGCTGGAAGTCGGCAGCTGGGACCGCATGGGCATGACCGGGCTCGACGGCGACGCCGACAAATCGACCCTGGATGCGCTCAAGACCAAGCGCCCGATCCAGGTGCGCTCCACCGACTTCCACACCGTGCTGACCAACTCTCGCGGCCTGGAACTGGCCGGCATCAACAAGTACACCGCCGACCCCGAAGACGGCAAATACCGACGCGACAGCGCCGGCAACCCGAACGGCATCTGCGAAGACGGTGCCGCCGAATCGTTGGCCGCCGTGGTGCCACCCGCCACCGACGCGGAAAAACTCAATCAGGTTCGTGCAGCCCTCGACGCCATGCGCCAGCAAGGCATCACCAGTTTCTTCGATGCGCTGTCGGGACCTGAAAACGGCAAAGCCTTCACCAGCCTGCAAAAGACCGGCGAGCTGACCGCCCGGGCCTTGCTGGCGATCAAACTGGACCCGGCCGCCGCTGCCGCCGACCCGGTGAAAACCATCGCCGAGGCCAAGGCTTTGGCCAGCACTTACGATCAGGGCGAAGTGAACGTGGCGCCGGGCGTGAACATGCGTCACGTCAAACTGTTCATGGATGGCATCATCAATGCCCCGGCAGACACCGGCGCCATGTTGACCCCCTACCTGCACAACAGCGGCACCGACAAGGCGCCGAAATGGACGCCGGGCAAGAACCTGGGCGAACTGTACTTCCCGCCGCAAGTGCTCAATCCGTTGTTGCTGCAAGCGGTCAAGGCCGGTTTCGACCCGCACCTGCACGCCACCGGCGAGCGCGCGGTGCGGGATGCACTGGACAGTGTCGCCTACGTGCGCAAGGAACTGCCCGGTACTGATTTCCGTCCGGCCATCGCTCACGCCGAGTCTGTCGACCCTGCCGACTATTCGCGCTTCAAGGCACTGGACGTCACGGCCACCATGTCGTTCCAGTGGGCACAGCAGGCACCGTCCACGGTCGATGGCACCAGTGATCACCTTGGTGCCGCGCGATTTGCGCGCATGGAACCCTCGGGCAGCATCGCCCATGCTGGCGGCCGCGTGGCGTTTGGCAGCGATTGGCCGGTCGATCCCCTCGATGAGTTCCTGGCGCTGAAAGTCGGTGTCACCCGTTCCGGCGACCCGACCAATCCGCACAGCTATGGCCCCAAGTATGCCGGGCGACTCAACACCGATCCGGCGTTGTCGCGAGCCGAAGTGCTGCGCAGCATCACCCTCAGTTCCGCCGAACAGCTGAAGCTGGACGCGGTGTTGGGGTCGGTCGAAGTCGGCAAGTTCGCTGACCTGATCGTGCTCGACAAGAACTTCATGCAGGTGCCCGAGGAGGAACTGGGCCGCAATGACGTGCTGCTGACGCTGGTCGGCGGCAAGGTCGTGTGGGCCAAGGCGCCGTTCCTGGGGATTGCGCCGCACGTGGTTTCCCAAGCTGTTACTTCCCGATCCGCCCCATAAAAACCAGAGAGCGTTCCGATGCGATTCATTCCAAACCTGTTGGCCGCCGCGCTGGCCTTGTCCTCGGTACAAGCGATGGCCGCCGCTGACCTGGTGTTGTTCAATGGCAAGGTCTTTACCGCCGAACCCGGCCAGGCGCTGGTGCAGGCTGTTGCGGTGCAAGACGGCAAGATTCTGAAAGTGGGCAGCGATGCCGAAATCAATGCCCTGGCCGATGCAAAGACCCAGCGCATCGACCTGGCCGGCAAGGTGTTGATGCCAGGCATGATCGACACCCACAGCCACCCGGTCTCGGGCGCCTTCGACAGCATGAAGGCCAACCTGCTGGACGAGGTCAAACCCTTGCCGGAACTGGAGCAATGGTTGATCGAAGAAGACAAGGCCGGACGAGCCCGCTCCGGCGATGTGATCAGCGTGGCCGGGGTCAGTTCGGCCTACTGGGAGAAAAGCCGCGAACTGGGCAAGCTGTTCAACCAGGGACGCTGGGCCGATCAGCCCATCGTTTTCAGTGGCATTGACGGCCACACCGGTTGGGCCAACAACGCGATGCTCAAGCGCCTGAACATCGACGCGGCTTTGGTGAAAAGCCTACCGGAGAAAGAGCGCGGTTACATCGGCCATGAAGCGGACTTCACCCCTAATGGCTACTTTGCCGAATCCCGCTGGGACGTGGTGCGCAACGGTATTCCTGCGCCCAGCCCCCAGACCATGCTCAAGGCCGCGAAAGAGGCGGTGCGGGTCAACAACCAATACGGTATCACTGCCTGGATGGACGCGGCGGCGAACGGCGGCAGTGAAGATTCGCTGTTCGATTTCCATGCCACCGCAGAAAGTGTCGGCGTGCTGCCGCTGTACAAGGAGCTGGCGCAGAACGGCGAACTCAGTGCCCACGTCGCCGCGTTGATGGTCACCAATCCGAAGAGCAAACCCGCCGACCTGGAAGTGATTGCCACTGTGATGAAGCAATTCGAGGGCGTGCCTAACCTGACGTTCCCCGGCATCAAGGTGTTTGTCGACGGCATTCTCGAATTCCCGGGGCAGACTGCAGCGGTCATCGTGCCGTTCAAGAACAGCCATAAAAATGGTCAGTTGCTGACCGACCCGGCGCACTTCGGCGAACTGGTGGTGGCGGCGGAAAAACGCGGCTGGATCGTGCACATGCATGCCGTCGGCGATCGCGCGGTGCGTGAAGCGCTCAATGGCGTGGCGTATGCGCGCAAGCTCAGCCCGACGCCCGTGCCCCACAGCATCGCGCACCTGCAACTGGTCAACCCAAAGGAGTTTCCACGCTTCAAAGAACTGGGCGTGATCGCCTCGATGCAACTGCTGTGGGCCACCGGTGAGTCCTACACGGTCGAACTGGTCAAGCCTTACATCAGCGCCTTTGCCTACGGTTACCAGTATCCCGCGCGGTCCCTGCATAACGCTGGCGCAACGATTGCCGGTGGCAGCGACTGGCCGGTGTCCAGTCCCAACCCGTTCAACGCCATTGCCCAGGCCAGTACGCGCAAAGGTCCGTTGGGCGTACTCAATGCCAAGGAAAGCATCGACCGCCAGACCATGTTCTACGCCTACACCATCAACGCGGCGAAAACCCTGCGCCTGGAGCAACAGATCGGTTCGCTGGCACCGGGCAAGCAGGCTGACCTGATCATCCTCGACCGCGACGTGTTCAAGGTCAGCGATGACGACCTGTTCGAAACCAAAGTCCTGAACACCTTCTTCGCCGGCAAGCAGGTCTACGCCCCCGCGTCCTGACCTGCGAACACCCAGCACACGTAAAACCGCCAGCCCCTCGTCACGCGAGGGGTGTGGCATCGCCATGCCTGAAATTCCCCGTACGCCATAACAACAAGAGAACTGTATGAACGCACTTTCAGCATTGACCCTCGCCGCACTCGCACTGGCCCCCCTGACCAGCCAGGCCCTGACCCTCAATGATGACTTCAGTCTGGACATGACCCTGGGCATCGTCAGCGACTACCGCACCCGGGGCATCTCGCAAACCCAGGGCGATCCGGCGGTACAGGGCGGCGCAACGCTGCTGCACAGCAGTGGCCTGTACATCGGCGCCTGGACCTCCAACGTGGATTTCGGCGGCGGCTTCGATACCCGGCAGGAGCTTGAGTACTACGCCGGTTACTACTGGCAGGCGACGGACGCGATCAGCCTGGACCTTGGCTACATCAAGTACGACTACCCGAAAAATTCCGAATTCAACTTGAGTGAGGTCTACGCCGTCCTTGATGTCTATGGCGTGAAGCTCGGCGCCTATTACTCGAACGACACGCCTAACGTTTTCGGCGAAGACCAGGACACGCTCTACACCTACGTCGGCTACAAATTCGCGCTGCCGGCCGAAGTCGGCCTGGAGCTGCGGGTGGGACGCAACGATGTGAAAGACCCGGCTTTCTGGTCCGCCGACGGCGACAACCGCGAGGCTTACTACGAGTGGGAAGCCAAGCTGACCCGCGACTTTGTCGGCGTGACCTGGGGGCTGAGCTATGTCGACACCGACCTGACGAAAAGCGAGTGCAGTGGCTGGTATGGCTATGACGATCTGTGCTCGGCCACGGTCGTTGCAAGCGCCACCAAAAGCTTCTAAGTTCATCCCCGACAACAAAAACAGTTCCTCAAAGGAAACATCGTCATGAGTGCGCAACGAAGTCCCCTGATCGAGACCCGCTCGATCGATTTCATTCCCGAGGCTGAGCGACACGGCAGTCTCTACAGCCAGTTCACCCTGTGGCTCGGCGCCAACCTGCAAATCACCGCCATCGTCACCGGCGCCCTGGCCGTGGTGCTGGGCGGCGATGTGTTCTGGTCGCTGATCGGTTTGCTGATCGGGCAAGTGCTCGGCGGTGCCGTGGTGGCGCTGCACGCGGCGCAAGGGCCGAAGCTTGGACTGCCGCAGATGATCTCCAGTCGCGTGCAGTTCGGCGTGTACGGCGCGGCGATCCCGATTGTCCTGGTGTGCCTGATGTACCTCGGTTTCAGCGCCACCGGCGCAGTGTTGTCGGGGCAGGCGATCGCGCAGTTGATCAGTGTCAGCGACAGCACCGGCATCCTGATTTTCGCGGCGTGCATCGCGTTCCTGACGATCTTCGGTTATCGGGTGATTCACCTGGTCGGGCGGGTGGCCAGCGTGCTGGGCATCATCGCCTTCGCCTACCTGTTCACCCGGTTGATGACCCTCAACGACATCGGCCTGCTGCTCGACAATCGTCACTTTGGCTGGAGCACCTTCCTGCTGGCGGTTTCGCTCTCGGCGTCCTGGCAGATCGCCTTCGGCCCCTATGTGGCGGACTACTCGCGCTACCTGCCGAGCAAGACTTCGTCGTGGAAAACCTTCGCCGCTGTCGGCCTCGGCACGGTGCTGGGAGCGCAGACTTCGATGGTGCTGGGGGTGTTCGCCGCCGCACTGGCCGGGGCGAATTTCCGTGGGCACGAAGTGGCGACCATTGTCGGCCTGGGCAGCACCGGGGTGATCGCGTCCCTGCTGTACCTGAGCATTGTCTTCGGCAAGGTCACAGTGTCCACCCTCAACGCCTACGGCAGTTTCATGTGCATCGCCACCATCATCAGTGGCTTTCGTCGTCGCCTGGAAATCACCGCCCGCCAGCGCATGCTGTTTGTGCTGCTGATCGTCGCGGCGTCCACCGCGCTGGCGTTGCTGGGGCAGTACTCGTTCCTCAACTCGTTCAAGTACTTCATCCTGTTTTTGCTGACGTTCTTCACCCCGTGGAGCGCGATCAACCTGGTGGATTACTACTTCATCAACAAGGAGCGTTACGACATCCCGGCGCTGTCCGACCCGGCAGGGCGCTACGGTCGCTGGAACGTGCTGGGGATCAGCGTGTATGTGATCGGCGTGTTGATCCAGTTGCCGTTTGTCGACACCCATTTCTACTCAGGACCAATGGTTGCGCAACTGGGCGGGGTGGATATTTCGTGGATTGTCGGGCTGCTGGTGCCGAGTGTGATCTATTACGCGCTGGCCAAGCCGTCGATGGGTGCGGTGGTGGTTGAGCGGGGGTAATACCCGCACCTGTGGCGAGGGAGCAAGCTCCCTCGCCACAGGTTCAGCGTTTACCAGTTAGCGCTTCGGCAGTCTCCAGCGCTCGCGCAACTGCTCGTACTGCGCTTCGGGCAGTTGCACCAGTACCGGGGATTTGCCCGGGTCCAACCAGTTGAACAAGCGTGCGATATCCGCCGGGTCCATGGCCGTACAGCCACGGGTCGGCGCCGTGGGACCGCGCCAGATGTGGAAGAAAATGCACGATCCGGCAGCAGGAGAGGCCGGAGTGTTGTGCTGGATAACGATGCCTTGGCGGTACAGCTCATCCGAGCGGCGCATCCGTTCGGAGCTGCTCCAGTCTTTTTCCACGACCGCTGCGTTGACCAGTTCGTTGTAACGCGTGGACTGGCTGTCATCCACGCATTCGATGGTTGGCGTCAACGGGAGATAATGCAGGCGGGTTTCGGCCGAAGGCTCGTAGCCGAAGGCCGTGCCCAGCTTGAACATTCCGGCCGGTGCCTTGCCGTCGCCTTCCTGTTTGACCGGCCCTTCAGGCTGCCCGATATCGAGCAGCCCCTTGCCCCAGCCCATGCCGTTCTTGCCTAGCACCACTGCAAACGGCGCTTCGAACTTTTCAAAGGTCTTGCCGCGCCGTTCATAGCGCTGGGCAGTACCCTGGATGTCATCCCAGCCTTTACTGATGACCACGATCAGTTGATCGCTGCCATCGAGTCCCTGGGCCATTGCGGCCAGCGGAAAAAACGCCATCAACAGGGCCTTGAGCAGAGTGTTCATGGTGCAAGCGGCATGATGGGGAAGTCCATGACGTCCGGCTTCGGCGGATTCCCGCTGTACGTGAAGTGCCACCACTCGGCCGAATAACCCACAAAGCCTTCCTTGGCCATGGCACTGGTCAGGCGCTGGCGATTGGCTTTGGCCGTGGTGTTGATCAGCGTCGAGTCGGTGTGCGCCTGCTCATCGAAGCAATCGAAACCGGTGCCCATGTCGAGCGCACCGTCGTGCCAGCGCTGGCCGTAAGGCGCCGTGCAATCCACCGGTTTGACGGAAGGCGTCCAAGTATCGGCAGGCAGGGCGTCGGGACCGATCAGGGTCAGGTCGACGGTGTTGCCCCGGGAATGATTGGACACCCGGGCCACATAACCCAGGCGCCAGAAGTCCTGCTTGTCGACCCGTGGATAGAACTCGGTCTTGAGCGGGTCGCCGGGCTCGGTGGCGAAGCGTCCCATGTCCGCCACCGCGCGCTTGGGTCGATAGCAGTCGAACACCTTCAAGCCGTAGCCTTCGGCTTTCAGTGCCGCTTGTACCCGACCCAGCGCTTTGGTCGCGTCTACCGACAACAGACACTCCGCCGCCTGATAGCCGTCCAGCGCATGCCCGGTGAAGTTGTGGGCGCCGGCATAGCGGATGTCCTGCTCGATGCCCGGATCGATGCTGCGCACATACACCATGTGCTCGGGCCTCGGCTCATCGGCAAGGCAAGGTGTGGCGAGGCTCAGGCATAGCAGTAACAGACAGGGTGAACGAGACATCGGCAACGGCTCCAGGCATGACCAGTCTGTTCATGATGGCTTGAAACCGTCGCCGCCTCCATGCAGTTGTTGGTCAGCATGATACGACGAGCGCACCAACGGGCCGGACGCGACATTCCTGAAGCCCATGCGCGTACCTTCTTCGGCGAACCAGGCAAAGGTGTCGGGATGCACGAAACGCTGCACCGGCAAGTGACTGCGCGACGGTTGCAGGTATTGGCCGAGGGTCAGCATGTCGATGTCGTGTTCGCGCATGCGCTGCATGACCTCGATGACTTCCTCGTCGGTTTCGCCAAGGCCCAGCATCAGGCCGGATTTGGTCGGCACGTGGGGTACCGATTGCTTGAATTTCTGCAGCAGGTCCAGCGACCACTCGAAGTCCGAACCCGGCCGCGCGGCCTTGTACAGGCGCGGTACGGTTTCCAGGTTGTGGTTGAACACATCCGGTGGCTCGTTGGCGGTGATCGCCAGGGCCACGTCCATGCGTCCACGATAATCCGGCACCAGGGTTTCCAGTTGCACGCCGGGCGACAGCTTGCGGATCTCGCGCAGGCAATCGACAAAGTGCTGGGCGCCGCCATCGCGCAAATCATCGCGGTCCACCGAGGTGATCACCACGTACTTCAGGCGCAGCTCGGCGATGGCCACGGCCAGGTTCATCGGTTCGTTGACGTCCAGCGGCTTGGGCCGGCCATGGCCGACATCGCAGAACGGGCAACGGCGGGTGCAGATGTCGCCCATGATCATGAAAGTCGCGGTGCCACCGGAAAAACACTCACCGAGGTTCGGGCAGGACGCTTCTTCGCAGACGCTGTGCAGCTTGTGCTTGCGCAACAGTTGCTTGATCCGGTCGACCTCCGGGGACACCGGGATGCGTACACGAATCCAGTCGGGTTTGCGCGGCAATTCCTCGGTGGGGATGATCTTCACCGGAATCCGCGCGACCTTTTCCGCGCCGCGCAGTTTGGTGCCGATTTCCACTTTCGCCGGGCTCTTGCCGGTCGATTCGACAATGGCATTCATGATGCTTTCCTTGTGCAGCAGGGTACTGAACCTGTGGGAGACCCCTGTGGGAGCGAGCTTGCTCGCGATGGCGGACTTACATTCAACATCAATCCTGGATGTACTGGCCTCATCGCGAGCAAGCTCGCTCCCACAGGGTTTTTCCCACAGGGTTTTGTGTTGTGTGCTCAGTCGCGGTAAACCGGGAAGTCGGCGCACAGGGCGGCCGCCTGCCGTGCGACATTGGCCTCGATATCGGCATCGCCCAGGTGATCGAGGATGTCGCAAATCCATCCAGCCAACGCAATGCTCTGCGCTTCCTTGAAGCCACGGCTGGTGATCGCCGGCGTGCCGATGCGCAGGCCGGAGGTCACGAATGGCGATTGCGGATCGTTGGGCACGGCGTTCTTGTTCACGGTGATGCCGGCACGCCCGAGGGCGGCGTCGGCGTCCTTGCCGGTGAGGCCCTGGCGGATCAGGCTGACCAGGAACAGATGGTTGTCGGTACCGCCGGACACCACGTCATAACCGCGTTCGATAAACACCTGCGCCATGGACTGGGCGTTACGGATCACTTGCGCCTGATAGGTCTTGAAGCCTGGTTCCAACGCTTCTTTGAAGCACACGGCCTTGGCGGCGATCACGTGCATCAGCGGGCCGCCCTGGCCGCCGGGGAATACCGCGGCATTGAGCTTCTTCTCCAGTTCAGCATTGGCCTTGGCCAGAATCAGACCGCCACGGGGGCCGCGCAGGGTCTTGTGGGTGGTGGTAGTGACCACGTCGGCGTAGGGCAGCGGGTTCGGGTACAGACCGGTCGCCACCAGGCCGGCGACGTGGGCCATGTCGACGAAAAAGTACGCGCCGACCTTGTCGGCGATCTGGCGGAAGCGCGGGAAGTCCAGGGTCTTCGAATAGGCCGAGAACCCGGCGATGATCATTTTCGGCTGGTGCTCGACCGCCAGGCGCTCGACTTCGTCGTAATCGATCAGCCCTGTTTTGGTGTCGATGCCGTATTGCACCGCGTTGTAGAGCTTGCCGGAAAAACTCACCTTGGCACCGTGGGTCAAGTGACCGCCGTGGGCCAGGCTCATGCCCAGCACGGTGTCGCCGGCTTGCAGCAGGGCCAGATAAACCGCGGCGTTGGCCTGGCTGCCGGAGTGGGGCTGGACGTTGGCGTAGTCGGCGCCGAACAGCTGCCTGGCGCGGTCGATGGCCAGTTGCTCGACCACATCGACATGCTCGCAGCCGCCGTAGTAACGCTTGCCCGGATACCCTTCGGCGTACTTGTTGGTCAGGCCGCTGCCTTGCGCCTCCATCACCCGCTGGCTGGTGTAGTTTTCCGAGGCGATCAGTTCGATGTGGTGTTCCTGCCGCGCATCCTCGGCGCTCATCGCCGCCAGCAGTTCGTCGTCATAGCCTTTGATCTGGTCGTGCTTGCTGAACATGGTGTGGTCCTTGTGTGGAAGGGTTGGGCTTCAAGCGTCGGCGTGTTCTGCGGTCAGGCGTTCATAGGCGTCTTGATCCAGTAGATCGCTCAGCGCCAGGGCATCGACCGGTTTGAAGCGAAAGAACCAGCCTTCGCCCAATGGGTCTTCGTTGACCAGTTCCGGGGTACTCTCGAGCGTCGCGTTGATCTCGACCACTTCACCGTCCAGCGGCATGCCGATGCTGCTGGCGGCCTTCACCGATTCCAGTACCGACACTTCAGCGCCTGCAGCGAAGGTGCCCAGTTCAGGCACCTGAACGAACACCACATCCCCCAGCGCCTGCTGGGCAAACGCCGTGATGCCGACGGTGACCAGGCCATTGCTCTCAAGGCGCAACCATTCGTGATCGACGGTAAAACGCAATTGGCTCATATCAACTCCTTATTGTTTTTAGGCTCGTGGCGGGGCGACGAGCGGGGTTGGAGGAGTGATAGCAAGGGCGGTGCCAAGGTTTTTTATTTGTTTTAAATCAATGGTTTGGAGTGATTTTATTAAGTGCGAGAGATTTCATCCGTATTGAAATCAGTACAGACAAGCAGGGCTGTGGGCGCAGACGCCGTAAATGCGGGGTGGGAAAGGTTTTGTCTTGATTTCGCTACGCTGTATCGATTTGAAGACGGAGAATTCAGCAACAACACTGATCCCCTGTGGGAGCGAGCTTGCTCGCGATGAGGGAGTGTCAGTCAATATCAATGTGACTGTCATACCGCTATCGTCG
>NZ_JBFUHY010000095.1:0-16933 GCF_056402155.1 Pseudomonas sp. P4_C1 | reverse complement strand
GTGGAAAAACCGTCAATTGGTCTGGCGGCGGTGGTCCCCGGAGAATTCGCCTGATTGGATCTGTCATGCCCCCGCGCCAGCGACTACCGTGAGAATCACATCACTGCTGCACGAGATCGCTCCATGACCCCCCGCCTGGATTACTACAGCGCGTCCCCCAAAGCGATGAAAGCCATGATCGCGATGGAGGCCCTGACCAGCAGCCTGAGCATCGAGCAGGGCCTGCTGCACCTGATCAAGATCCGCGCTTCGCAGCTCAATGGCTGTGCCTTTTGCACCGACATGCATTCGGTGGATGCACGGCGCCTGGGCGAAAGCGATCGGCGCCTCTATTGCATAGTGGTCTGGCGCGACAGTAATTTTTTCAATCCGCGGGAAAGAGCCGCGCTGGCCTGGACCGAGGCGGTCACCTTGCTCTGCGAAAGCCACGTGCCGGACGATGTCTACGCCCAAACCCGGGAGCAGTTCAGTGAAAGCGAAATGGTCGACTTGACCATCGCCGTCACCACCATCAACAGCTGGAACCGCCTGGCCGTGAGCTTTCGCCAGACGCCCAGCACCTGAGTCTTTGTCATGCCAGGTTCATGAACGATCCGCAGGATGTAACTGTCAGTGTCAGATCGACAGGGAGTCTTAGATGTCAGTCATGGAAACCAGCACCCGCCTGGGGGCTACCGAGTATCGTGTAGCCATTGATAAAAACCCCTCCTGGCGCCAGTTGGCAGCAGGTATCGACCCCGAACTGGCGCTGTGTTTCACCGCCAGCGCCCGTTGCGGTTGCTTCATGCAGGCCGCCCGCAGTCTCAACCTCAAGGCCACCCGCCTGCGCAGGCAACTGGTGCTGCTGGAGACGCAACTCCAGTGTTCGCTGTTCGTTCATTCCGACAATGGATTCAGCCTCAGCCGCGATGGCTTGCGGCTGCACGCACAATTGATCGCCCTGGCCCATGAGCGCAATTTACCGGTGATCGAGCAGCCGTTGATTCGGCTGGCCGTGGCGGATTCGATCCTGCATGACCTTCTCGGACGCGGCCTGGTTACACTGCTGCGGCGCAACGCCAGCGTGCGGCTGGACATCATCACGCTCGACAGCGAATTGTCATTGCAGGCGGTCAGCGCCGACGTGGTGGTGTGGCTGGGCGAGACCGAGTCGCCATCACCGGGGCCAAGCTTTGCCACCACTGAACCCCGGCGTCTGGTGCAACTGGATTACCTGCCGCATATTGCCAAGCGCTACTCGCGGGTCGCTTCCAGGCCGGAATGCCTGGATGACCTGGCCGGTTTTCTCCTGGTGCAATGGCAGCAGGACGGCCAGGTTGAAAGCTTGCGGCCATGGAATGCGCTGGTGGATCAGCGCCTGGCCGGAGCGGTGCAGCTGCAATCCTGGGAGCTGATGCTGGAGATGATCCGTTGCAGTGCCTGCATCGGCCTGCTGCCGCACTACATGAGCCACTTCGACCGCGGGCTGGTTGCCTTGCCGGGCTTGTTTGACCAGCCGATGCGACGTCAGGTGTGGATGGCGGTCAATGCCCATTCCGGGGACGATGCGCAGGTACGGATGATCGTCGAGTTGATCGAAAACACCTTCAGCGAGCGCCGGGCGTGGTTTGAATGAAGATCGCTTGAATAGACTGCAAGCTCCCTCGCCACAAAGGTTTCGTTCGGGATAGAGTGAGCGGCCATGTCTGCTTCAAGGATGATTCACCCATGCCAGCCACCGAACCCGTTATCACCCTCGAACGCTTCAACGAGTCCCATATCGAAGGCATCACGGCGCTGTACAACGACCCGCAGATCGCCCGACAAACCCTGCAAATGCCGTTTCAGTCCACCGAGCTCTGGCGCAGTCGCCTGGCGCTGGATAACGAACGCCTGGTGAAAGTGGTGGCCCTGCATCAAGGGACGGTCATCGGTAACATTGGCCTGGAGCAGTTCTCACGCATTCGTCGCAGCCATGCCGGCAGTTTCGGTATGGGCGTTGCGGTGGCGTGGCAGGGCAAGGGCGTGGGTTCGAAGCTGGTCGCGACGGCACTGGATATCGCTGACAACTGGATGAATCTGCAGCGCATCGAGCTTTCGGTGTACGCCGACAACGAAGCGGCCATTGCCCTGTACCGCAAGTTCGGCTTCGAAACCGAGGGCCTGTTCCGTGATTACGCCGTGCGCGACGGCGTGCTGGTGGACACCTTGAGCATGGCGCGCCTGCGTCGCCCGCCCAAGGCCGGTTGAGTCAGCCGCCCAGGGCGAACCTCTGGCGTACCTCCCGGCTGTTAGTTGCACACCGGCTGCACGCATCTGCCATGCTCAAAGTCCGTAGCACCGCTGCAACCAAAGGAACACTGCAATGGACGATGTACAGCAACTGGGTGAAATGCTGCGCCACTACGCCGAAAGCGAAGCACACAAGAAGCAACTGTTCGAGTCGCAATCGGCGGTTTGGGCCACCTGCATTAATGAGTTGTTCGATCAGATTCAGCAATGGCTGGAGCCGGTGCAGGCGCCGAACCTGCTGGAAGTGAACCGCGAAGCGTATGTCGCCTCGGGCCCCAGCATTCCTGTCGAGACATCGCCATTCAAGACCGAGAAACTGTCCATTGTGATTGCCGGCAGACCGGTGGAATTTGTCCCGGAAGTCATGGGGGCAGGTGGGCAGATTTCATTGGCGGTGATGGGATTGACCGCTGCGCGTTTCGGCAGTGTCTCGCTGGTTTGCCAACCACCGTCGCGTAGCTGGCAGTGGCGCAAGACCAATGGACTGAAGGATCCGGATATCTTCCCGTTCGATGCGAATCTTCTGGCGCAGCAGTTGCAGAGCCTGATTCCCCGGGATCGTGGCTGAGCCTTTGATCAACGACACATGACCCTGTGGGAGCGAGCTTGCTCGCGATGACGTCGGTAATGCCGATAAAAAACTCAGGTCAGACAGGCCTTTGAGCCCCGCATCATTTCAGTGCCGGATCGCCCATGTTCATTTTCTTCCAGCCCTGCAACAGAACCTGCGCCTTGGGTTCCTGGCCGTTGTCCAGGTAGTACCGGATCAACGACAAGCGGGCATTGCGGTTGGACGGTTGTTCTTTCAACAACCGTTCCAGCTCTGCGCACGCCTCGTCAATCTTGCCGCTGTCATGCAGGGCCACCGCCAGCACATAGCCGAACTGTCCGCTCTGTGGTTCCAGTTGCGCGGCCTTGCGCAGGTACGGCATGGCTTGAGCGGCCTGGCCCGCGCGAATCAGCGCAAGGCCCTGGGTGTGTTGCAGCAGGCCTGAGTCGGGGTGGTCCTTGAGGCTTTGCGCCAGCAGGGCATGGGCTTCCTGACTGCGACCGTTGACCTCCAGCCATTGCACCAGGGTGACCAGCGCCGGGTAGAAGTCCGGATCGCACTGCAGGGCCGCGCGCAGGAAGCCTTCGACTTCAGCGTTGCGACCGCTGGCCTGATACAGCATCGCCAGATTGAGGTTCGCTTCGGCGCGTTCGAGCAGGTTTTTCTGAACCATTTCGTATTCGACGATAGCGGCATTCCAGCTGTCCCGAGCCGTGCCCAGGCCGTTGCGCGCCACACTGAGCAAATCCCGGGCGGCGGCGATGCGCACTGCTCTGACAGGATCATTCAACAAGGGGGTCAGCAGTTGCGCGCGTTCCGGTGGCGGCAGGAATGCACTGAGCGCGCGCATGGCGCTCTCACGTACTTGAGGCGCCGTGTTGTTCAGGTCCCTGGTGACCAGTTTCAACGCTTGTTCGCTCGGATACAGCGACAATTCGCCGAGCAGCGTCGCGCGCTGGATCGCCGGCAGATTGCTGCGTTGCAGTTGCTCGAACAGCGCCTGCGCCGCACCCGGTTGACCGTTACGGATCAGCCACAGGCTTTCGTCGTAACGCGGGGCTTGCACCGCGCTGGCGCTGGCGGTGTTCCACAGTTTGAATTGCTCGGTGATCTTGTCGCCGGCCTTGCCCTGGTGGCAGGTCAGGCAGGCGTCAGGTGTACCGAGTTTCTTTGCTCGCTCAGGGTTGGGAATGCTGAAGCTGTGGTCATGCCGCAAGTCATTGCCCATGTAGAACTTGGCGGGCATGTGGCAATCCACGCACTGCGGACCCGGTTGGCCCATGGTGTGGCGCGTGTGTTCGATTGAATCGTAGTTTTTCGCTTGCAGGCCCTTGCCGTCGACACCTTCCACAGTGGTTTTGCCAGCGGTGTTATGGCATTGCAGGCATACGCCGTTGCCTGGCGCTTTCAATTGAGTGCTGTGCGGGTTGTGGCAGTTGCTGCAACGCACGCCCTTGTCGAACATTTTGCTCTGGGCAAAGGAGCCGTGTTCGAACACTTCGTCCTTGATCTTGCCGTCCAGCGCGTACAGCTCACGGGTCAGGGCGCTCGGCAGGTAGTCGTCCATCAGGCGCTTGCCGACTGTGTAACCGTCGTCCAATGGTGCGCGGCGCGAGTGGCAGCGGGCGCAGGTTTCGATTTCGACAGTGGCGTTCTTGTCCTTGAGGTCGACGGCAAACCCGGCATGGATCAGGTCGGTTTTCTTCGCCGTCCATTCCAGATGGCTGGACGCCGGACCGTGGCAGGCCTGACAACTGACGCCGAGGCTGGTCCAGTGACTGTCGAAGGTGTTCTTCGGCGCATCGAAATTGCGTTTGAACCCGGTGGTATGGCACTCGACACACATGAAGTTGGCGTTCTGGCCCGGTTTACTCCAATGCAGCGGGCTCTTGAAGTTCACGCCCTGGCCCGGATACAGGTGAAACCAGCGGTGCTTCTCGGTATCCCAGGCTACGCCGAGGGCCTGCAAGCGGCCTTCGCCGACCTCGATCAGGTATTGCTGCAAGGGGGCGACGCCAAAAGCATAGGCCACCTTGAAGTCGGCATTCTTGCCGTCGACGCCGGGGGTGTTGACCCAGAATTCGTCGCCTTTGTGCGAGAACACCGTGATCTCTTTTTCGGTCTTGAAGGTGACGTTATTGAAGTCGCCGAGCAGGGTGTCGGCGTTGGCTTGCTGCATCGCCAACTGGTGATGGGAGCCTTGCCAGTCCTTGACCTGCTTGCTGTGGCAACCCTGGCATTGTTGCTCATCGACCATCTTCGCCGGCGCGACAGTGACCGGGCGCGGTTTGGCCGGTTCGACGACAGGGGCGCTGACAGGGACTGGCTGAAGCGGCGTCGGTGTACTGCTCAGCAGAAACCAGCCAATACCTGCCACTGTGAGCAGCAAGATGCCGATGGTGACCGGGAACAGATAACGGTTGATCAGGGTCGGTTGCGAATCAGGGTGTGGGTTTGCAGCTTTATTTTTATGTTTCGGCATCACGACTTCCATGGTCCAGGTGCGTTTGCCTTGCAGCGCGCGATGAAGCTTGATGCAGCTTTGTCGGATGGTTGGCGTCTGTCAAATAACGGATGTTGTGAAGCTGATGGCCCCTTCGCGAGCAAGCTCGCTCCCGCAGGGTTTATGTCGTGCCCAAATGTAGTGATCGATACCGAACCTGTGGGAGCGAGCTTGCTCGCGATGGCGATCTATCAGGCACCCAATCACTCCCCCACAAACCACCGGTAATGTGCTGCGACATACGTTTATTGCAATCCTGCATGACGTCTTCTTATTGAGCTTGCTCGGCTGTGGAGGCATCGAACGGATAGATCCGACGCCATTCGGACGCCATGTCGACGACCGTCCAGCCACGTTTGTTTGCTTCGTCCAGGGCCTTGTCCAGACGACCGATCTGCGATTGCCGGTCGTAAGCCCATTCGCGTTTGGCGTCGGTGTGATGCACCAGGCCCATGAAGCGTTTACCGGGACCGGCGGCGGTCCACTGGAGCATTTGCAAGTCACCGTCGGAGTTGCCAAAGGCGAGGATTGGCCGGCGTCCGATCACGGCGTCGATGCTTTCCGGTTTGCCCGGGCCATCGTCGTTGTGGGCCAGTTTTGGCGTGCGCAGGATAGATGCCTGGCCGTCCTTGAATTGATAGGCAGTGACAAAGGTGGTGCCAATGACCTGTTCTGGCGGGATGCCATAGACCTTTTCGGCGAAGGCGCGCATGAACCCGGTGTCGCCGCCGGACACGATGTAGGTCTTGAAGTCCTGGCTGCGCAGGTAGTCGAGCATTTCCAGCATCGGCTGGAAGATCATCTCGGTGTACGGCTTGCCGGTTTTCGGATGGCGGGCCTGGCTAAGCCAGGTTTTGGCGTAGTCAGCGAAGGCATCGGTGGTCATGCCGGAGTGGGTCGCTGCGAAAATCTTCAGCAGGCCTTCCATGCCAGTGGCGGCCAGGGCCTTGTGATCGTTTTCCAGCACCGCCTGGAAGGGCTGGGTGGTTTTCCATTCCGGGTGCTGCGCCGCGGTGCGCTTGACTTCGTCGAGGGCGAACAGCAACTCGAAGTACATCGGCTGCTCGCTCCACAAAGTGCCGTCATTATCGAACACGGCAATGCGGTCCTCGGGCTTTACGAAGTCCTTGCTGTTTTGATCGGTGACCGTCTGCACGAACTCGATGATCTGCTTTTTCGACGGGCCATCGTTCCAGGAGGGTAGCGGCCCGGCCGCCTGAACCAGTAACGGCAGGCTCAAGGCCAGGGTCAGCAGGAAGCTGAACGCTCGGTGATGGCGCAGCGATATCGAATTCGTCATGGGAAATCCTTCTCGTGAACGGGGTTGAGCGGATGCAGTGCACAAGAGACTGATTCCCTGTTGCGCCCGGCCTGACTATGCAGCGTAGACAAGGATTCCCTGATTTGGCGCAGCGCCTGATCTTTGTCCGGTTCACGGCCGTAACAGGAACAGGCCCGCAGGAAGGTTTGCAGGCGCGGGCCGAGGCGGGTCGGTTTCAGGCCGCGGCCCATCCGATCGCTCATTGATCCCGTAAACCAATCGCATCCTATAAATATGTACCGCACCTGATCGCTGCCCCGTAGACAAGCTGTGCCCTACAGACAAGGAGAGACTGTATGGCACAACGAACATTGCACGATGGATCTACTGGGGATGTCGTCATCAGGTCGGGGCCGCCGGCCGCGGGTGGTGGCGGTGGGAGCGGTGGTGGTTTTGGCGGCAACCGTGTGGGCGCCTCCGGCAACTTCGGTGGCCCCAGCGCCAGGACCAGGGCGCTCAGGAGGCAGGCCAAGCTGGAGCATGCTGCCAGGCAGGCAAAAGAGCAGGCAGAAGCCATTGCCCGAGCCCAAGCGGCCCAAGAGCAGGCACGCCTGCAAACGCGGCAGCAACAACTTGAGGGTATGGCCCAGCGTCAAAGCGCCTTCAAGGTCGAGGCAGATCGCAGTTTTGCTGCAAGGTCTGATCAGCTTGCCTCATCGCTTGACGGTGAAGTCCTGGCTGCACGACGGCCACCTGATATCAATCCGAGCGAGCGCTGGCAGCTCTATCTCATTACCAGGGAAAAAATCGAAATCGACGGGCTGATTGCCCGTAAAGCTGCAGAATTCAATGCCCAGGGTTCGTTAGCCCGCTCATTCGATGGCCACGATCCGCTCGTCCGTTCGACCAGCGATTACATGGCACGGCTGGACCAGTTCGGCGATGCACTCGACAGTGGCCACCAGGCTTGGGAAACCGCTTACAACGCGGCCCATGAAGCGCAGTTGTTATCGGCGCAGATCAAGGCACTGACGGAACGGTCTGCGACGCTGTCTGTGCGTCACGCGGAGCAGACCATTGCCTGGCGGGAAAGAGAAGGCATCTGGGAGCGTCATCGACAGGTTGCCGAGCAGCGTGATGCGCGGGTGCGGTTCAAGCAGCAGGCTGACGCTGATATACGCATAGAGCGGGTGAAACAGGCCAACACCTACCGTTTAGCGGTCAATCCATCAGTGCCTGCTGTGTCGACACTCGCTATTCCTGGCAGCGCATTGGTCGCCGGGGCGGCCGATGCATTGGCAATCGCAGTAAGCCGGTCAGTGGTGCTGTTGGGCGAAGTAGCAGGAACACTTGCCACTTCGCAAGTCGCAATATTCGTAGGTGGGATAGCGTATCCATCCGAACTGGGCAACGGAGAGTTAACGCCTGAACAACGTGCTCGCCTGTTTCACGCGGTTGCCGTTCCGGCGCACGCACTGGAGCTTCACGACAGTCGAGAGTTGCAAGCCATCGCTGATGCGGGCGGTTCGGTGGCGGTTGAGTACCGCTTAAAGCCAGTAGTCGAGGCCCAAGGCACTGCGATCATTGTCGCCAGCACCGGTGCCGAGATCGACTCCCGGGTACCGGTGGTCAATGCAGCGCTGGACCCGTTGACCGGCGTGTACACCGCTGAAGTTCCCGGTTCCCCGACCCGTTATGTGGAATTCGCACCAGACTCGGCGCCTCAAGCGCAGGTGCCGAACCCGCAGCCCCTGGCTGTCACCCAACCACAGACTTTGGGCATACCGGCGGGTGTCGATTGGCGCATTCAGGACTGCATCGTTTGCGTGCCGGGGCTGGAGCCGATCTATCTGTCCTTCAATACCCCGCCCATGGGCGCCGGTGTTGTCACGGGAACAGGTCAGCCAGTTACCACAGACTGGTGGAAAGCCGCTACACAGCCTGTAGGCGCCGCTATTCCGACGCTGATCGGCGATCAGTTTCGAGGTCGGGAGTTCACGTCGTTCGAGGCCTTCGACGAAGCGTTGTGGCGAACGCTCGGAGAGCATCACGAGATTGTTTCGCAATTTGACGAGGTTAACCAAAAACGCCTCGAACAAGGTTACGCCCCCTATGCGCCGAAAAGCACATGGGCCGGTGAAAACCGTGAGTTCGAATTGCGTTACCAGGAGCGACCGGGGTTCTGGTCTGATCCTTTCAATCTCGATCAAATCAGTATCAAAACACCCAGCAATACCGAGGGTTGGATCGGCGTCGTGCCGACGGTTGTGCCTTGGCCAATTCCGCCTGCGAGCTCTTGGAAACCCCTGGTTCCACCGGGCAGTGAACTGCTTGGTTCGACCATATCGCCGATAACGCCTGTAGCTCCTGGTGTTTATCCCGGCAGCCCAGCCGTCCCCGTCCTACCTGAAAACGGGACGTTTCCGGCTGTTGATGAAGGGGATATTGGTGCGAGTATTCCCGGGTTTCCGGGGGATATGGAACTGCCTTCGCCGGGACTGGTTTTCGTTGGTCCGCCGGTTGAGCCTTTGGAGGTTGGGCCGTATAACGAGTTAAGTGGTAGGAGCAGGGGGGATGGGTTGGATATTGACCATATTCCATCGCGGAGAGCTTTGGAGGAGTACCTTTTAGAGAACTTCGCCGATATGACACCACGTGAACGTAGAGGTTATACACAGCGAGCCCCGGCCATAGCAATACCCGCTGAGGTACACAGAAAATTCAGTGAAACCTATGGTGGGCGTAATACCGCATTGAAGCGGTCTCAAGATGCATCTGATCTGGAGCAAGCGGTAGATCAAAATTTTGATGCAATCAAGCCTGGGTTGCTTGACTCTGGCCTGGATGAAGGCAGCATCGAGATTGGGCGCGAAAGGTTGCATGCTCTTCACAAACAACAGGGGTGGTATTAATGGACGCCATAAAAGTGGTGGAGCTAATAGAGGGAGTTGGTCACACTCACGAGTCATTGTTGGCAAGCGGAACTATTCCTGCCCAGTCTCTTACTGAGCTATATCCCGGTTGCGATCGATTGGATCTTGAGGTTGAAGATGGAGTAGAGCTTACGTTTTGGTATGAAACCAAAGTATTGGATAGTTTATTTGTTACTTTGGTGGAGACAATGCCTACTACGGTGAAATACGGAGGCGAACTTCCCGAGCCCTATAGGTTGGTAATGACTCAGTCCGATGTACATGCGTTATTTGGCGAACCAATGGAGTCAAAAGGCCCAATCAAAATGCCTGAGCCAATGGGCCAAACAGGTGGTTGGGAATCCTATCCATTGGATCCTGCTGTTTATCCAGGTAAGAAGGTCGTATTTCAATACACGGCTGCAATGGAAGTAAAAACGTTGGTCTTCACTTTGATTGACAAGGGGCACGACTAAAACTTTGGTATAGCAGGCAAGGCTGTACGCGCAGTTGTTCAGGGTAGGGCCGGGGGGTAACTGCGATCTAAATTAATAAGAAAATATTAGGCATGTAACGCTATTATTCCGGCAGCCAAGTCCTACCGGAAAACGGTACATATCCAGCTGTCGATGAAGGCGAAATGGGTGCGAGTATTCCCGGGTTTTCGGGGGATATGGGGCTGCCTTCGCCGGATTTCTGTTTCTTGATCGGCGGGATGATCCGGGTGTCGCGACCAGGGCAGGGCAGGTGGTTTCGGGGGGTATGGTTGGGAGATGCTGCGCGAGGACAGGGGGCGCCGGTTCCTTTGCAAATTGCTGATCAGCTGCGGTTGCAGGAATTTCGGAATTTTCATGCATTCAGGCGGGCATTTTGGAAGGCGGTTGCGGCAGATTCTGAACTGAACACTCAGTTCATAGCTATCGATTTGGATTTGATGCGAAAGGGCAAGGCTCCCTTAGCGTTACCTAAATATAGATATGGCGGGCGGATTAAATTCGAAATTCATTATCAGTTCGAGGTTGCCCAAGGAGGTGCTGTGTACGACATGGATAACTTGGTGGTGATGACACCCAAGAGGCATATTCTTTTTCACGGTAAAGGAACAGAGCAGAAATGAAGTTCAAAGAGAGATTTGAAGACTACACAGAAGCGGAGTTCCTAGAGTTTCTTCGGTGCCTATTTGAAGAGGCGCGAGACCTGCCCGATGATGAGTTCGACTCTTTTATAATTAAGGGTGTGTTGCATTTTGAGGCTGTAACTGAACATCCAGATGGGATACATGGCTTATGCAATCCGGAGGATCGGGGCAAAAATACACCGGTGAAAGTACTGGAAGCCACCAAAAAATGGCGCGCAGCCAATAACAAACCCGGCTTCAAACCAGAATAACCTTCTATCAACACTTGCCGGCACTTGCCCCTGATCGAGCAAGTGCCCTTGTCTACAACAGCTTGCCCCAAGGGCTCAAGGAAGAACCAGGATGGAACTCAAAGCAACCCTCAAAGATTTTACAGCGGCAGAATTTCAGGCGCTGGTGAGCAGGATCTGGGCCGTTGATCTACCCAAGCAAGACCATGATCGCTTGATCAACCATTTCGACCAGATTGTCGGGCACCCCAGCGGTGCGGATTTGTTGTTTTACCCTGTTGATAACGGTTGGGACGGACCGGAGTCGGTTATTCATCACGTCAGAGGCTGGCATCAAAAACATACAAACAGCGCGGCATTCAAAGATGAAGCGATACCCATGGCGCCCCCGCCGGCATCGGCAAGTGCCGCATATCGACACTTGGCCGAGGTGCATAAAATCACTGCTGACGTTGCAGTGTCGCAGCAGTTGGTCGAAATGGCGCTCGGCACTTTCGCTCAAGCCATTCAGTACGCGCGAACGCAGCAGAGCGTCGATCTGGAAGTCTCCCTGCAGGAAGAAAGTATTCGTGCACTGGAGCGCGCTCAGCATGAAACCCATAAGGCCGTCAGGAATTTGGAGTCCTGGAAGATGAGGTTGGAGTTCGCCAGAAACAGTGCGAAAAACAACCTGGCCTTTGCACGATCCGAACACGCTCTATGGCAGAGCAATGCTCTACAGATCAATGCGACACACGACCGCCATGTTGCGTTGCTGGCAGACTTTGTCCAGCGCCATCGGGGTCTACATGATGAAGCCGAGGCAGTGTTGATTGCGGCGCAAGGACGATTGATCCAATCGCGCACGCTGGCGGGAGTCGGTCCGACACAGACCGCTCGTGTGGTTAACGCATCATTGGCTTTTGCCAATAGTCGTCCCGCCGTTTTGCTGGAAGGAGCACCTTCGGAGTTGGAGGTGGGTCAGCTAGCGAGTTTGCAAAAAGCCATTCGCTCGGTCGTCGGTGAACTCACCTGGCGCAAGACCTCGATCGAGCCAGCCGATAAAAGCCTCTGTGCTGCCATTTTAAATTTCGAGTTTTCCAGCCGCGCGGATGCTCAGGTCTATGGCCTCAGCATACCTTTGATTGAGCTATTACCGATTGAGGGGCTGGATTGGCAATCGCTGGCAGCGAAGGGGGCCGAGGTAAATGTTCCTTTCAGGCTCGGTACCGCAATAGTACCCGTGGAACCCGGGACGAAATTCAAATGGTTGCGCGAGATCAAGACGCTGTCGCAGATTCACATCACGGAATCCCTGAGAAGCCATACGGGCGTTCGAGTCAGGTCGGCCCATTTCAATGAGCAATCAGGAGCGTTCAGTTTTTACCGCTGATGGTGCTGCGCCAATTACCGTTAACTGGAACGCGCCCGTCACTCGTGATTCAACGCGTCGTTTGGAGTTTGTTTACTCTTCGCCGGTGCCGGCAATGGAATCCCTCCCGCAAGGAGTCGAGGGAGCGCCATTCGACGACTATGTTGTGGTTTTCCCTACCGACTCAGGGCTTGATCCGGTGTACGTCATGTTCAGAAGTCGAGTTGAGTATCCGGTTTAACGGGGGGGCATCAAGTGCTCGATCATGCCCAGGTAACGGGAAATGTCCTGAATGTGATCGAGCATATATCGGGCGTATTCAGTTCTTCTTCGCCTGCTCCCATACCCGCTCTTCCTGCTCCCGTAGTTCCGGGGTGAACTCCGCCCCGAAGTCTTCCATCTCGAACACCTGCCGAATCTCGATCTCGGCCTCGGTGCCCGGCATCGGGTTGGGGCAGCGCTTGACCCATTCGATGGCTTCTTGCTTGGACTTCACTTTCCACAACCAGAAACCGGCGATCAGTTCCTTGGTTTCGATGAAGGGGCCGTCGATGACCGAGCGTTGCTCCCCCGAAAACTTTACGCGGGCGCCTTTGCTGCTGGGGTGCAGGCCTTCGCCTGCGAGCATGATGCCGGCCTTGACCAGTTCTTCGTTGTAGTTGCCCATCGCGGTCAATAGCTCCTGGCTGGGCATCACGCCGGCTTCGGAATCCTGGCTGGCCTTGATGATGATCATGAATCGCATGGTGATTTCTCCGTTGTAATTGAGTGACTCGCGAAATGGTCGAACGGCTGTAGTGCAAATCGACAGCCCCTCGACAAAATTGCTGTAGAAGACACTTTGGCAGGTTTCTTTTCGACCGCCATTTCGCTACACCGTATTTCTGGCAAGCCTGTCCAACGATCAAAGGAATGTGTCCTGTATGCCAACCCTGGAACTCACCACACTCATCCCCGGCCGCACGCCCGGACAGGTCCTCGACTTCTGTCTGGAAGGGGTCAACTTTCCGAAGATTTTCCCCGAGCGCATTACCCCGCTGGGTGATGTCGATCTGAACAACCTGCGGATTGAAGCCGGGCGGCAGTTCCGCTTTCGCCACTGGATGTTCAATGTGATTCCGTCGAGCTGGACGGTAGTGATCCGTGAAGTCGGTGAAATGCATTTCATCGACGAGATGCTCAAGGGACCGATGCGTGCCTTTCGTCACGAACATCGAGTAGCGGCAGGAGAGAGCGGTACGCTGTACACCGACCGGGTGACATATTCGGCGATAGGTGGCGCGCCAATGGAGTGGTTGCTGGTCAATGGCTACATGCGACGGATTTTCGAGGCGCGCCATCGCAATATGCTGGAGTTACTCAAATAACGCCGCTGTCCCTGTGGGTTGTATCCAGTTTTGTACGCCGATACATGACAATTTATGTTTGACCGTAGGTCGTCGGACAATTTCGTGGTTAACTTCGGCCTCGTCAAAACACTCCACACCAACGTCAGAAGGACTCCGTTCATGGCTCAAGTCACTCTTAAAGGCAACCCGGTTCAAGTCAACGGCCAACTGCCACAAGCCGGTTCCAAGGCGCCAGCCTTTTCCCTGGTTGCCGGCGATCTGTCCGACGTCACCCTGAAAGACTTTGCCGGCAAGCGCAAAGTGCTGAACATTTTCCCAAGCATCGACACCCCGACCTGCGCCACCTCGGTTCGCAAGTTCAACGCCCAGGCCAACGACGTGGCCAACACTGTCGTACTGTGCATCTCCGCTGACCTGCCGTTCGCCCAGAAGCGTTTCTGCGGTGCCGAAGGCCTGGAAAACGTACAGAACCTGTCGACCCTGCGCGGTGTCGAGTTCATCCAGAACTACGGCGTGGCCATCGCTGACGGCCCGCTCAAAGGCCTGACTGCCCGTGCTGTGGTCGTTCTGGACGAAAACGACAACGTGCTGCACAGTGAGCTGGTTGGCGAAATCGCTGATGAGCCGAACTATGAAGCGGCACTGGCTGTTCTCAAGTAAGTAAGCGCTTTTACAATTGTTAACGGCCTAGGGGGGCGATCTTAATTGATTTCCCCGCCGCGTTGTCGCCTTAAAACGGGCCAGGCAAGGCGCAGGCCGCTGGGAATGGTTGTTCCCTTTCCAAGGCCTGCAACGCAGCCTGGCCCGTTTTAAGGCACAACCCGAAGGGCCGGACCTGCTGTTGTGCAGGGCTGCGTTGCTCGAAGCTTATTTGGAATGACCAAACCGCGCTTCTCGCGCCTTGCCCTGCACAACAGCAGGCCCGGCGCGGCGTGGAAATCAATTAAGATCGCCCCCCTCTGTCCAGGTCGTTTTCATTTGTGCTTCAGTGTCTTACAGAAAACTCCAGTTACGTAAGCCGAAGGTAAATTGCCGGTAAAGGCGCTTTGCTTAAAACCCGCCAGTGCTTATCGTTCAGCCTCATGTAAAAAAAGCCCACGCGCCCAATGGTTGATCACTCAATGCAATCCTCCGCTTCCCGTAGTCCTCGTCGCTGGCTGTTCGGCCTGCTAGTCCTGTTGGTCATCGCCGCCCTGTGCTGGAAATTCTGGCCCGGCAGCGCTGCGTCCAAAGAGGCTGCGGGGCAGAAAGCCGTCGCCGGGCATACCGGCAGGTCAGGCGGAATGCGACCTGGATTCGGCGGGGCGTCCGGGCCGGTACCGGTGCGAGTGGCTCCGGCAGTCACCGGCGATTTCCCTCTGTACTTCAAGGCGCTGGGCACGGTCACGGCGCTGAATACCATCAATGTCCGCAGCCGCGTCGGCGGTGAGCTGGTCAAGATCTCTTTCGAAGAAGGGCAGATGGTCAAGGCTGGCGACCTGTTGGCCGAAATCGACCCGCGCCCCTACCAGAACGCCTTGCTTCAGGCCGAAGGCACCTTGCTGCAGAATCAGGCGCAGCTGAAAAACGCCCAGGTCGACGTCGAGCGCTATCGCGGCCTGTACCGCGAAGACAGTATTGCCAAGCAGACCCTGGATACCGCCGAAGCGCTGGTCGGTCAGTTCCAGGGCACGGTCAAGACCAATCAGGCAGCGGTCAACGACGCCAGGCTCAACCTCGAATTCACCAAGATCCGCGCACCGATCACCGGTCGCGTCGGCCTGCGTCAACTGGACGTCGGCAACCTGGTAGCGGCCAACGACACCACCGCATTGGCGATCATCACCCAGACCCAACCGATCAGCGTGGCCTTCACTCTTCCGGAAAACAGCCTCGACACCGTACTCGCCCGTTATCGCAGCGGCGCCAAACTGCCGGCTGAAGCCTGGGATCGCGGTGATACCAAATTGCAAGCCACTGGCGTGTTGCAGAGCCTGGACAACCAGATCGACGTCACCACCGGCACCCTGAAATTCAAGGCCCGTTACGAGAACCGCGATCAGTCGCTGTTTCCCAACCAGTTCGTCAATGTGCGCCTGTTGGCCGACACCCTCAAGGACGTAGTGCTCGCGCCTTCCGCCGCGATCCAGTTCGGCACCAACGGCACGTTCGTATATGCCCTGGACGGTGACAAGAAGGTCAAGATCCGTCAGTTGAAAGTCGGCGCCAGCGATGGCGTGAACACCGTGGTCACCGAAGGCCTGTCGGCGGGCGAGCGGGTCGTGTTGGAAGGCACCGACCGTCTGAAGGACGGCAGTGAGGTGGAGGTGGTCAACGACAGCCAGGACGTGCCGGCCACGCCAACCGAACACCTGCAAGGCAAGTCGGCGGCCGACGCGGCAACGCCTGCGACCACCGACAAGGCGAAAAAGGGCGGCGCATGAATCTCTCGCGGCTGTTCATCCTTCGCCCGGTAGCCACCACGCTGAGCATGCTGGCGATTATTCTGGCCGGTGTGATCGCTTATCGGTTGCTGCCGGTTTCGGCGCTGCCTCAGGTCGACTACCCGACCATTCGCGTCATGACGCTATATCCCGGCGCCAGCCCGGATGTCATGACCAGCGCGGTAACCGCGCCGCTTGAGCGGCAGTTCGGGCAAATGCCCGGCCTGACGCAAATGGCCTCCACCAGTTCCGGTGGGGCGTCGGTGCTGACCCTGCGGTTCAGCCTCGACATCAACATGGACGTGGCCGAGCAACAAGTTCAGGCGGCGATCAACGCCGCGACCAACTTGCTGCCCAAGGACCTGCCGGCACCGCCGGTGTACAACAAGGTCAACCCGGCCGACACGCCGGTGCTGACCCTTGCGATTACCTCCAAGACCATGCTGTTGCCCAAGCTCAACGACCTGGTCGACACCCGCATGGCGCAGAAAATCGCCCAGATCAGCGGTGTCGGCATGGTCAGCATTGCCGGCGGCCAGCGCCAGGCCGTGCGGATCAAGGTCAACCCTGAGGCCCTGGCGGCCAATGGCTTGAATCTGTCGGACGTGCGCACCCTGATCGGGGCGTCCAACGTCAACCAGCCCAAGGGCAACTTCGACGGCCCGACCCGGGTTTCGATGCTCGATGCCAACGATCAACTGACGTCGCCCAAGGATTACGCCAATCTGATCCTGGCCTACGCCAACGGCGCGCCGTTGCGGCTCAAGGACGTGGCAGAAATCGTCGACGGCGCCGAGAACGAACGTCTCGCTGCGTGGGCCAACGAAAACCAGGCCGTGCTGCTGAATATCCAGCGTCAGCCCGGCGCCAACGTGATCGAGGTGGTGGACCGGATCAAGGCCCTGCTGCCGAGCATCACCGACAACCTGCCGGCCGGCCTCGACG
>NZ_JBFUHY010000094.1:0-21278 GCF_056402155.1 Pseudomonas sp. P4_C1 | reverse complement strand
ATCGTCGGACCGAGGTCCGTCAATTCAAGACTTGAAATGCGATCCCCTGTAGGAGCGAGCCTGCTAGCGATGGCGGAGTGTCAGACGACATAAGTGCTGACTGATCCGCCGCCTTCGCGAGCAGGCTCGCTCCTACAGTTGATCGGTGTGGTTCGTCTTAAACGGTATGCAGGTACCAGTTGTACTCAAGGTCCGAGATGGAGTTCTCGAACTCGGCCAGCTCGCTTTCCTTGCACGCCACGAACACGTCGATGTACAGCGGGTCGATGTACTTGGCCATGACTTCGCTGTCGTCCAGCTCGCGCAGTGCATCGCGCAGGTTGTTCGGCAGGCTCTGCTCGTTTTGCTCGTAGCTGTTGCCTTCCACCGGGGCGCCCGGTTCGATTTGGTTGGTCAGGCCGTGATGAACACCGGCCAGGACCGACGCCATCAGCAGGTAAGGGTTGGCATCGGCGCCCGCTACGCGGTGTTCGATGCGCACCGAGTCTGGCGAGCCGGTCGGTACACGCACGGCCACGGTACGGTTGTCGATGCCCCAGCTCGGCGAGTTCGGCACGTAGAACTGTGCGCCGAAACGACGGTACGAGTTGACGTTCGGGCAAAGGAAGGCCATCTGCGCCGGCAGGGTCTCGAGCACACCGCCGATCGCGTGACGCAGCGCGGCGTTCTGCTCGGGATCCTCGCTGGCAAAGATGTTGTTGCCTTCTTTATCGAGAATCGAAATGTGCACGTGCAGACCGTTGCCCGCCTGGCCCGGATACGGCTTGGCCATGAAGGTGGTGTCCATCTCGTGGTCGTAGGCGATGTTCTTCACCAGACGCTTGAGCAGGACCGCGTAGTCGCAGGCCTTGATCGGGTCAGCCACGTGATGCAGGTTGACTTCGAACTGCGCCGGGGCGCTTTCCTTGACGATGGCGTCAGCCGGGATGCCCTGCTCTTTCGCGCCTTCGAGGATATCTTGCAGGCAGTCGACGTATTCGTCGAGGTCGTCGATCAGGTACACCTGGGTCGACATCGGACGCTTGCCGGACACCGGCGAACGTGGCGATTGCGGACGACCGTTCACGTTGTCCTGGTCGATCAGGTAGAACTCCAGTTCGAACGCCGCGCAGATGGTCAGGCCCATGTCGTCGAACTTGCGCACGATATTGGCCAGCACTTCCCGCGGGTCGGCGAAGAATGGCTCGCCTTCGAGTTCGTGCATGGTCATCAGCAGTTGCGCAGTCGGGCGCTTCTGCCAGGGTTCGATGCTCAGGGTGCCCGGGATTGGGTAGCAGATCCGGTCGGAGTCGCCGATGTCCAGACCCAGGCCGGTGCTTTCCACCGTGGAGCCATTGATGTCCAGAGCAAACAGAGACGCCGGCAGGTTGATGCCTTTCTCGTAAACCTTATGAAGACTGGTGCGCTCGATGCGCTTGCCGCGCACCACACCGTTCATATCCGCAATCAGAAGGTCGACGTACAAAACCTCAGGATGTTTCTTAAGGAATGCGTTTGCTTCGTTGAGTTGAACGGCACGCAGAGGGACCGACATGATGCACCTATTTTTTACTGTTAATTATTATGTTCACCGCCCTTTCACGAGCCCAGTCAATCCGAAAGGCAAAGTGAAGTCAATAGCGAACACCTGGCCTTTCAGCGTTTATTTTCGGGCCTCTCAGAAGGACGAGAGTGCCATATACGCCCTCAAACACGCGTAAAGCCTGAAGATCGGACGCACGGCGTTTAGAATTTTTTACATGAGAGTTGTTAATTAAAATCAACAAGGCTAAGCTCCGGAAAAGCTCGTTCAAGTGTGAAACTTCGAGGTGATAAAAATGGCACTCAAGCCATTGATCGGCGTTACTGCGTGCGTCAAACAGATTGGCCTGCACCCCTACCACATCAGCGGTGACAAGTACTTGCGTGCTGTCAGCGTTGCGGCGCTGGGGCTGCCTGTCGCTATTCCTTCATTGGCTGAACTGACCGAAATCGATGACCTGCTGCCGCAGCTCGACGGTCTGTTGCTGACCGGCTCGCCGTCGAACGTGGAACCCTTCCACTATCAAGGCCCCGACAGCGCCCCCGGCACGGATCATGATCCGGCACGGGATGCCACCACCCTTCCCCTGATCCGCGCAGCCATTGCCGCCGGCGTTCCGGTCCTCGGCATCTGCCGTGGCTTCCAGGAAATGAACGTGGCGTTCGGTGGCAGCCTGCATCAGAAAGTCCATGAACTCCCCGGTTTCCTTGATCACCGTGAGGCCAACCATCCGGACCTGGCCGTGCAATACGCTCCCGCTCACGCGGTGAATGTGCAGCCCGGTGGCGTGTTCGAAGCGCTGGACCTGCCAGCGGCATTCCAGGTCAATTCGATTCACAGCCAGGGCATCGACCGCCTCGCGCCCGGCCTGCGCGCCGAAGCCGTCGCGCCCGATGGCCTGATCGAAGCGATCTCGGTCGAGCACAGCAAGGCCTTCGCCCTCGGCGTGCAATGGCACCCGGAATGGCAAGTGCTGGATAACCCTCCTTACTTGAGTATTTTCCAGGCATTCGGCGAAGCCTGCCGGCAACGGGCGGCACTGCGTCACTCGAGCTGACGACCTGACACCCACATTCAACGATTGACTGCCCACCGCGAGCGGGCAGGCGCTTGTGCGTGCCCCGCCCGCGAAAACAACACACTGCAATAACAACAAGTACTACCAGGCAGCCAGGACGGCGGCGCCGAATAAACCCGGGGTGGGAAACGCAATTCCCTGTAGGAGCGAGCCTGCTCGCGATGGATGTCCGGACACCGCGGGCATTCAGACTGCCAGCGTCATCGTTGGCGACCATCGCGAGCAGGCTCGCTCCTACAAGGGATCAGCGCGGACCGGCTTCACGGGTTTGCAATCCACTATTAAGCCGGGCCGTGTTGGCCGGGCGACTGAAACCTGTTGGGAGTTTCACATGGCAAACGCCTCCAGCATCTACAGGAAGGCTCTTGAAGGTCACCAGGCACCGAAAAAGGTATTGGTGAAAATCGATCGCGTCACCAAGAAGTTCGACGAAACCACCGCCGTGGACGATGTGTCCCTGGAAATCCACCAGGGTGAAATCTTCGCCCTGCTCGGTGGCTCCGGTTCCGGCAAATCGACCCTGCTGCGCATGCTCGCCGGCTTCGAGCGCCCGACCGAAGGCCGGATTCTGCTCGACGGTGTCGACATCACCGACATGCCGCCGTACGAACGACCGATCAACATGATGTTCCAGTCCTACGCGCTGTTCCCGCACATGACGGTGGCGCAGAACATCGCCTTCGGCCTCAAGCAGGACCGTTTGCCAGCGGCCGAAATCGAAGCCCGTGTGCAGGAGATGCTGCGCCTGGTGCACATGACCCAGTACGCCAAGCGCAAACCGCACCAACTGTCCGGCGGCCAGCGTCAGCGCGTGGCCCTGGCCCGTTCCCTGGCCAAGCGTCCGAAGCTGCTGCTGCTCGACGAACCGATGGGCGCACTGGATAAAAAGCTGCGTTCGCAGATGCAGCTTGAGCTGGTGGAGATCATCGAGCGCGTCGGCGTGACCTGCGTGATGGTGACCCACGACCAGGAAGAGGCCATGACCATGGCCGAACGCATCGCGATCATGCACCTGGGCTGGATCGCCCAGATCGGCAGCCCGGTCGACATCTATGAAGCACCGGTCAGCCGCATGGTCTGCGAGTTCATCGGCAACGTGAACGCCTTCGACGGCACCGTTGTAGAAGACCTGGAAGGTCACGCGATCATCCACAGCAAGGATTTGGAGCAGAAGATCTACGTCGGTCACGGCGTCAGCACTTCGGTGCAGGACAAGTCGGTTACCTACGCGATCCGTCCGGAAAAATTGCTGGTCAGCACCGTCAAGCCCGAGCACCGCTACAACTGGTCCAGCGGCAAGGTGCATGACATCGCCTACCTCGGCGGCCACTCGGTGTTCTACGTCGAGCTGCCCGGCGGCAAGATCGTCCAGTCGTTCATGGCCAACGCCGAACGCCGTGGTGCGCGCCCGACCTGGGACGATCAGGTCTACGTGTGGTGGGAAGACGACAGCGGCGTGGTACTGCGCGCATGAAAACCTTCAATCAGCAATTTCTGAGACTCGTCCCCAGCGGGCGCAAGCTCGTCATCGGGATTCCATTCATCTGGCTGTTCCTGTTCTTCATGTTGCCGTTCTTCCTGGTGATGAAGATCAGCTTCTCGGAAGCAGCCCTGGCCATTCCGCCGTACTCGGAGATCTACACCTTCGCCGAGCAAAAATTTCAGCTGCTGTTGAACCTCGGTAACTACAGCCTGCTGACCCAGGACGAACTGTACATCTCGGCGTACCTCGGTTCGTTGAAAGTAGCGTTGCTCAGCACGATGATGTGCCTGGTGATCGGTTTCCCGATGGCCTACGCGATCACCAAGGCCAGCAAGGAAGCGCAAAACGTCCTGCTGCTGTTGATCATGATGCCGACCTGGACCGCGATCCTGATCCGCGTTTACGCGTGGATGGGCATCCTCAGCAACAACGGTTTGCTCAACGCATTCTTGATGTGGACCGGGCTGACCTCGGCGCCGATCGAGATCCTCAACACCAACACCGCCGTCTACATCGGGGTCGTTTACGCCTACCTGCCGTTCATGGTGTTGCCGCTGTACGCCAACCTGGTCAAGCACGATGGCAGCCTGCTGGAAGCCGCGTCGGACCTGGGTTCGAGCAACTTCAACAACTTCTGGAAAATCACCGTGCCGTTGGCCAGGAACGGCATCATCGCCGGCTGCATGCTGGTGTTCATTCCGGTGGTCGGTGAGTTCGTGATTCCGGAACTGCTGGGCGGCCCGGAAACCCTGATGATCGGCCGTGTGTTGTGGCAAGAGTTCTTCAACAACCGCGACTGGCCGGTGGCGTCTGCCCTGGCGGTGGTGATGCTGTTGATCCTGATTGTGCCGATTCTGCTGTTCAACCGCAGCCAGGCCAAAGAGATGGAGGCACGGGGATGAAACGCTTCGGATTTTCAAAGTTCATGCTGATTTTCGGCCTGTCGTTTATCTACCTGCCGATGCTGATTCTGGTGATTTACTCGTTCAACGTATCCAAGTTGGTGACGGTGTGGGGTGGCTGGTCGATCAAGTGGTACGCCGGTTTGCTCGACAACAGCCAGCTGATGGGCTCGGTGGGGCGCTCGCTGGAAATCGCCTGCTACACCGCCGTCGCAGCAGTCGCACTAGGGACGTTAGCCGCGTTCGTCCTGACTCGCGTTACCCGCTTCAAGGGCCGCACGCTGTTCGGCGGCCTGGTCACCGCGCCGCTGGTGATGCCTGAGGTGATCACTGGTCTGTCGCTGTTGCTGCTGTTCGTGGCCATGGCGCAATTGATCGGCTGGCCGCAGGAACGCGGCATCGTCACCATCTGGATCGCCCACACCACCTTTTGTGCGGCCTACGTGGCGGTGGTAGTCTCCGCCCGCCTTCGCGAACTGGACCTGTCCATCGAAGAAGCGGCCATGGACCTGGGTGCGAAGCCATTCAAGGTGTTTTTCCTGATCACCATTCCGATGATCGCGCCGTCTCTGGCGGCCGGCGGCATGATGTCGTTCGCCCTGTCGCTGGATGACCTGGTGCTGGCGAGCTTCGTGTCGGGTCCGGGTTCCACGACCCTGCCGATGGAAGTGTTCTCGGCGGTGCGTCTGGGCGTGAAACCCGAGATCAACGCCGTGGCCAGCCTGATCCTGTTGGCGGTGTCCATCGTGACCTTCATGGTCTGGTTCTTCAGCCGCCGTGCCGAAGAAAGCCGCAAGCGCGCGATCCAGGAAGCCATGGACCAGACCACCAGCGAATCCTGGCAACAACCTAAAAAGCAAATGGCAGAAGCGACTGCCTAGTGCCGCCCCTGTAGGAGCGAGCTCGCGATGGACGTTAACGATAACGCGTGTTGTCTGGATGAACGCGTCGCCCTCAGGTCCATCGTCGGATCGCCGCCCGGAGCAAGCTCGCTCCTACAAAGGAGCACTCTTGCCACAAATGTTTGCCGTGTGATTTGGAATAAATAAGAAATGGAGTTGTACCGATGAAAATGTTTGGCAGGACTCTGCTGACACTGTCCTTATTGGGCGCAATCGCCACTGGCGCCCAGGCCAATGACAAGGTTCTGCGCGTCTATAACTGGTCGGATTACATTGGCCCGGATACCGTCAAGAAGTTCGAGGACGAGACCGGCATCCAGGTGACCTACGATGTCTTCGACAGCAACGAAACCCTTGAGGCACGCCTGCTGGCAGGTAAATCCGGCTACGACATCGTGGTGCCGTCCAACAGCTTCCTGGCCAAGCAGATCAAGGCCGGTGTCTATCAGGAACTGGACAAATCGAAGCTGTCGAACTGGAAAAACCTCAATCCGGTGCTGCTGAAAAACGCCTCCGCGAGCGATCCCGATAACGCCCACGCCATCCCGTACATGTGGGGCTCGATCGGCATCGGTTTCAACCCGCAGAAGGTCAAGGAAGTGCTCGGCGCCAATGCCCCGACCAATTCCTGGGACTTGCTGTTCAAACCGGAAAACGCCGAGAAGCTCAAGGCCTGCGGCATCAGTTTCCTCGATTCGCCCACTGAAATGCTCCCGACCGCCCTGCACTATCTGGGCTACCCGGTGAACGATCAGGACAAACAGCACATCGCCCAAGCCCAGGCGCTGTTCATGAAGATTCGCCCGAACGTGGCGTACTTCCATTCGTCGAAATACATCTCGGACCTGGCCAACGGCAACATCTGCGTGGCCGTGGGTTACTCAGGCGACGTGCTGCAGGCCAAGGCCCGCGCCCAGGAAGCCGGGGACAAGGTGAAGATCGACTACAGCATCCCGAAAGAAGGCGCCGCCAGTTTCTACGACATGCTCGCCATCCCCCGCGATGCCGCCAACGTCGAGAACGCTTACCTGTTCATGAACTTCCTGATGCGCCCCGACGTGATTGCCGACATCACCAACAATATCGGCTACAGCAACGCCAACGCGGCGGCCACGCCGTTGGTGGATGAAGCCATCCGTAACGATCCGGGCTCCTACCCGCCGGAAGCGGTAATGGCCACGCTCTATGCCGTGCCGGACCAGCCGATTGCCATCCAGCGGATCATGACCCGTGGCTGGACCAAGGTGAAACTCGGCCAGTAATTCACTCAATTGATCTACTGAGTCTGACATTGCCATCGCGAGCAAGCTCGCTCCCACAGGTACCGCATGTACCTTGAAGTTCGCGCTATCCCTGTGGGAGCGAGCTTGCTCGCGATGAGGCCAGAACCTCCAGCACACATTTCAGCTTTACCCATTTCCGTTCACGCAGCGTCTTACCACCGCTGCCTCTCCTGCAAGTAGAACGGTCTCACCTGGCTCTCTCGGTTCAGGTGAAGTTTGGCGCCCATGGGCGCCTTTTTTATTGGGGATCAATCAACGGCCATTCGGCCAGCGCCCGATAGCGCCCCTTGTGGGATTCGAACAGAGTGAATCGATCAGCCCGCAGGAAGAACTCGGGCGGTGTCGCGGACTCCGGCACCGGCGCCCGATACTGCCGTGCCAGGGTCAGGTGCGGACGATATTCCCTGGGTGCCTCCTCCAGCCCGAACGGCAACATCGCCTGTTCCAGGGCATACACCAGGCGCAGCAATGCCGGGGGCGCCTGCTGCGGCGCTAGCACCAACGCCCCTGCCCTGCGCCACACGTCCAGCCGATCCAGCACCACCGTCAAGCGCTCGCCCGGTGTACGGATGGACGCCGCAGCGTTGCAGAGCTCGGCGATCTGCGCCACACCCACCGCCCCCAAAAACTTCAGCGTCAGGTGAAAGTTTTCCGCCGGCACCGGCCGTCCGTTGCGCAGTTGCAGCGCACTGCGCCACTGGGCAATATCCCGGCGCAGGGCGGGGGCGCAGTTCAGCGCAAAGAACAGGCGCTTGAACGGCTCGCGGGTTTCGTCGTTCATGCCGGACACCTCCTGGGAAGACTGCCAGAGTGTACTCAACACTCGCGTACCGGCCAGCGCATTTCTGGCGCCACGGGGCATGCGAGTTATAGTTTCAGCATCCCGAAATACCGGAGGGGACCATGCGACAGATCATCAGCAAGGAACCATGGTGGGCCAGACCGCCCGAGCCAGGCCAGGATGAACTCAAGCTGGAATGGGGCTGGCTGGTGCATTACAGCGAAGGCGAGCCGCGCTTCGAGTTCATCCGCGAGCGGCCGACGGACGACGAGATCCGCCAGCGCAAGAGTTGCAGGATCACCCCGACGCCGGAGTGATCCCGCGTGCAGCGTCAGGCCTGGAGGAGCACTTCGAACCCGCCGTAGACCATGCGCTGGCCATCGAAGGGCATTGGATTGACGTCCGGTTTCATGCGCGGGTCCTGCATCATCCTGCCCATTCCGGCATTGCGGGTGGCCTTGTCAGGCCAGATGATCCAGCCAAAGGCAACGGTTTCGCCTTCCTTGAGCTTCACCGACATTGGAAACGAGGTGACCTTGCCTTCCGGGACATCCTCGCCCCAGCATTCGACCACGCTCAAGGCACCGTTTTCCTTGAAGACCAAGGCGGCGACTTTGGCGTGCATGATGTATTGCTCACGGTTGGCGGTGGGTACGGCAGCGATGAATCCATCGACGTAAGACATGCGTTTTTCTCCTTGGGTCATGGGGTGTGCTGCAGGTTAGTCGGTTGCGCTGGCGTCCGATCGACAGTGCCGGCGCTCAAACCGACCGGCGGTTGTGCGCTGCCGCCCAGGTTGCCTTCGATCTGCGCCGCCATGTAAAGCGTGGCGGCCATGACGCCGCTGGTCGGGTCCTGCACCAGTTTGAGCCAGGCCTTGTCGAAGGTATTGCCCAGGCTACGGCGAATCAGCGCCTCGCTATCGGGCCGGTCAAAGGCCTGGATGAATGCGCGAATGCCAGCCACCCCTAGCGTGATCAAGCCACCGGCCAGTTTCCCGGTCGCTGCGGCCACGGCGCTGGCGGCACCGCGCGGGGCCATCTCGGCTTCCATCCGCCGGCTGGCGCGCCTTGCCACCGGCGCCATCGCGGTGTCGGTCGAGCCCACCCCCTTGTTGCCACCGGCCCTATGGACTTTGTCGATCAGCGCGGCGAAGGCCGGCAAGGAGTTCAGCGGTTCGGTGTGCACGATCTGGTACAACGAGGCGTCCCGCGTCGGCGGAGGCCCGAGGGCGATGGCCGGGATTTTCTGGATGCGCCCGTTGAGCTGGGGCATCGGCACGCTGTTGCGGCTGGAGATTTTCTGCAGCTCTTCCTTGAGGATGTCGACATAGAACGCCGCTGCCAGGCCGAGAATCGCATCGGGATCGAGTTCCACGGCCGCCGGAGCCAGGACCTTCTCCTGATAGGCTTCGAGCAGGTACGCCGCCAGGCGTTTTTCCACGGCGTCCTGCTCACCCTTGGCGCTGATGGTGTACCAGCTGACCTTCATCGACAGCCATTCCTGGGTCCAGTAACTGCTGAACCACGGAATGAAATTCTGCTCGGTCAATTCATAGACCCGTGTGCGCCAGTAATCCATGGCGCCGCGGGCGTAGATTTTGGCCTGCTCGGTGGCCGTCTGCGAGGCGGTGACGATCTCCCGGTCCACTTGTTGCCAGGTGCTGGCAGGAACGATGACCGGTGCCACTTCCACCGGCGCACGCACAGGCGTGGCACACCCCGCCAACACCACCAGCACGGCAATGATCAGCGAACGCAGGTTCAAGATGGCGGCTTCCTGAAGTGGGTACCGGGCGAAATGCCCGACACGCGAAACTTTGGGCTTAAGTATAGGTGGCGATGTCCCGGAGCCCGTGAAAAGGCCCGCATCAACAGAGAAAAAACCACCATCACTTGCATCGATATTCACCATCGCCGCGATTGCCTTCCGCTTGATGGCCGTCAGCGTAGGATCAATCCCAAGCCAACACGAAACCCCGAATCGGAGGGGGACATCATGCTGATCCATCTGCTGACCTGCCTGGCCCTGACGGCTTTCACTTTGGGCGTATTTTCCTGGTACGTCCTGAGCGAGGAGCAAACATCATGATTCACACCGTCACCCTCGCCGTGCGTTTTCCGGTGTTCGGCAACAATTTCTACGCGCAGAAATTCGAGTCTCGTAAAGAGTTGACTCTGCTGTTCGACGAGAAGTTCGAGGCGTTGCTGATCCCGGCAGCCGATCATCACTTCAGCAACGAAGTGGTCGGGCTCAATGATCAGTTCCGTTTTTTGAATGACGTGCTGGTCGAGCATCTGCTGGATGTCGAACTGGCAAAAGGCTCGGCCCGTTCGTTCGGGTTCTGACAGCGACCGCCGGTCGCCCGGGCTCACAACGTTCGCTGGCTATTGCCAATCCCCTTGGCAATATCGATCCCCCAATCCATCGCCGCTTCCATGTCCAGCATGTGCGGCCGTGGATCATGGTTTTCATCGATGGCCGAGCCGTCCGGCCGATAGACACCGATGAACATGCCCAACGAACCGTCCTTCAATATCTCGGCCTTAACCTTGATGTTGCATCCGTTCGATAGCGTTTCCTTGTGCTCCATATGGCGCTCGGTCATGACTGCATTGCTCCCCTGACTGAATTCAAACCCTACTGGCCATGCTAGCTCAGCCCCCGGAACTGCGCCGATTGGCAGGACCGGAGGCCTGCACTGACAGCGGCGCAATGCCACCTATACTGAAGTCCACCTCCCCTCAGGGGATCTGCATGCCCAACAATAAAAAGCAGAGGTGGAACATGGTCTGGCAGCAAGTCTACGATCCGTTCGGTAACCCGGTGCTTTCAACATTCATGGCGGCTGTGCCGGTGGTGGTGATGCTGGCGTCCCTGGCGTTCTTTCATGTCAAGGCGCACCTGGCGGCATTGCTCGCCCTGGTTTCGGCCTTGCTGATCGCGATTTTCGCCTTCGGCATGCCGGCGAACATGGCGGGTACCGCAGCGCTGTTCGGTGCAGCCAACGGTCTGCTGCCGATTGGCTGGATTGTGTTGAACATCATCTTCCTGCACCGCCTGACCACCGAGAACGGCTCGTTCAAGGTGTTGCAAGACTCCCTGGCGCGCATCACCGATGACCGACGCCTGCAATTACTCCTGATCGCCTTCTGCTTCGGTGCGTTTTTCGAAGGCGCGGCCGGCTTCGGTACGCCGGTGGCGGTGACCGGGGCGATTCTGATCGGGCTGGGCTTTTCGCCGCTTGCCGCGTCGGGGCTGGCGCTGATCGCCAACACCGCCCCCGTGGCGTTCGGTGCCCTCGGCACGCCGATCATCACCCTGGCCAGGGTGACCGGGCTGGATGAAATGGAGCTGTCGATGATGGTCGGCCGGCAGTTGCCGTTCTTCTCGGTGCTGGTGCCGTTCTGGCTGATCTGGGCCTTTGCCGGCTGGCGCAAGATGCTGGAAGTCTGGCCGGCGATCCTGGTGGCCGGGGTCAGTTTTGCCGTGCCGCAGTTCCTGGTGTCCAACTATCACGGGCCGATGCTGGTGGATGTGATCGCCGCGTTGATTTCCATGGCCTGCCTGACTGGTTTCCTCAAGGTTTGGAAACCGGCCACGGTGCACACCTCGGCTGCGCTGTCCGGCCGGGTCGATAATTCGAAGATCGACGCCGAACACGACGAAAAGCCCGTACCGACTGCAACCTTCGCCAATGAGGCGAACCCGGCAGTGATGCGCGCGTGGATGCCGTGGATCATCCTCACGATCTTCGTGTTCATCTGGGGTACGCAAGGCTTCAAAAACACCTTCGACACCCGTCCGGCGATTGACCCGCAAACCAGCTCAGCCAAGCTCGACCCTCAGGGCAAACCGCTGCGCGAGGCGAACCCGGTGTTCGCGCCGGTCCTGATCTTCACCACCCTGCACTTGCAAGTCGAGAAAGTCCCGCCCGTGGTGCCTGCGCCGAAAACCGAAGAGGCGGTGTACAAGTTCACCTGGTTCACCGCCACCGGCAGCGGCATTCTGCTGGCGGCGATCGTCGGCGGCTTGCTGATGGGTTACTCGATCCCGCAATTGATTCGCCAGTACCTGCGCACCCTGTGGGTGGTGCGCTACTCGCTGACCACTATTGCGGCGATGCTCGGTCTTGGCTTCCTCACCCGCTACTCGGGCCTGGATGCAACCATGGGCCTGGCCTTCGCCGCGACGGGCATCTTCTATCCGATGTTCGGTACCTTGCTCGGCTGGCTCGGCGTGGCGTTGACCGGTTCGGACACGGCTTCCAACGTGCTGTTCGGCGGCTTGCAACGAGTGACGTCCGAGCAGTTGGGCATGAGCCCGGTGTTGATGGCCGCCGCCAACAGCTCCGGCGGGGTCATGGGCAAGATGGTCGATGCCCAGTCGATCGTGGTYGCCTCCACCGCCACCCGCTGGTACGGCCATGAAGGGGAAATCCTGCGCTACGTGTTCTTCCACTCGGTCGTGCTGGCGATTCTGGTCGGTGGCCTGGTGACGTTGCAGGCCTATGTCGCGCCGTTCAGCCACATGGTGGTGGGCGGGCATTGAATCGAATACAAGCGTAATTCTGCGTAAACCTGATCCACGCCCGGGTTAACCACCCGGGCGTGGCGTACTGCACACCCAAATCCCTGTGGGAGCGAGCTTGCTCGCGATGGCGGAGTGTCATTCAACATAGATGTCGACTGTTCWGCCGCTATCGCGAGCAAGCTCGCTCCCACATTAGTAGACGGTGGTTTATTGAATGAATCGTCCGTCGAGCAGACAACGATCCCATGGACAGCTGAGCTTTGCGGACCAATGATTAATACAGTGGACCGCGAAAACAGACCTCATGTAACAACAGAACGAGTGTCGAGCGCCGATGAACATTCTCTACGATGAACGCGTTGACGGTGCCTTGCCCGGCGTCGACAAACGGGCGCTGTTGCAGGCCCTGCAAACCCGCTTGCCGAATCTGGAAATCCTGCATCAGCAGGAGGAACTCAGGCCCTACGAATGCGACGGACTGTCGGCCTATCGCACCACGCCGATGCTGGTGGTGTTGCCCCGCTATATCGACGAAGTGCAAGGGGTGCTGCGCGTCTGCCATGAGCTGCACGTCCCCGTGGTGGCCCGTGGCGCGGGCACCGGTTTGTCCGGCGGGGCGCTGCCCCTGGAGAAAGGCGTGCTGCTGGTGATGGCGCGCTTCAACAACATCCTGGGCATCGACCCCGCCGCCCGTACCGCACGGGTTCAGCCCGGCGTGCGCAATCTGGCGATTTCCCAGGCGGCGGCACCCTTCGGCCTGTATTACGCGCCCGACCCTTCCTCGCAAATCGCCTGCTCCATCGGCGGCAACGTCGCGGAAAATGCCGGTGGCGTGCATTGCCTGAAGTACGGCCTGACCGTGCACAACGTGCTCAAGGTCGACATCCTTACCGTCGATGGCGAGCATTTGAGCCTGGGCTCCAATGCCCTCGACTCTCCCGGTTTCGACCTGCTGGCGCTGATCAACGGATCCGAAGGTTTGCTCGGGGTAATTACCGAGGTCACGGTCAAGCTGCTGCCCAAACCGCAGACCGCCAAAGTGCTGTTGGCAGCGTTCGATTCCGTGGAAAAAGCCGGGCGCGCGGTCGGCGACATCATCGCCGCCGGCATCATCCCCGGCGGCCTGGAAATGATGGACAACCTGGCCATCCGCGCCGCCGAGGATTTTATCCACGCCGGTTATCCGGTGGACGCCGAGGCCATTCTGCTGTGCGAACTCGATGGCGTCGAAGCCGATGTCTCTGATGACTGCGACCGGGTGCGCCAGGTACTGCAACAGGCCGGCGCGACTGAGTTGCGCCAGGCGAAGGACGAAGCCGAGCGCGTGCGTTTCTGGGCCGGACGCAAGAATGCCTTCCCGGCGGTGGGCCGCCTCTCGCCGGACTATTACTGCATGGACGGCACCATCCCCCGTCGTGAATTGCCCGGCGTGCTGCGCGCCATCGCCGAGCTGTCGAACGAATACGGCCTGCGGGTGGCCAACGTGTTCCATGCCGGCGACGGCAACATGCATCCGCTGATTCTGTTCGACGCCAATCAACCCGGTGAACTCGATCAAGCCGAAGCCCTGGGCGGCAAGATTCTGGAGTTGTGCGTGAAAGTCGGCGGCAGTATCACCGGTGAACACGGCGTGGGGCGCGAGAAGATCAATCAGATGTGCGCGCAGTTCAACAGCGATGAGCTGACCCTGTTCCATGCCATCAAGGCCGCCTTCGACCCCGGCGGCATGCTCAACCCCGGCAAGAACATTCCGACCCTGCACCGCTGCGCGGAATTCGGTGCCATGCACGTGCATGGCGGTCAACTGCCCTTCCCTGAGCTGGAGCGTTTCTGATGCGCCGCCCTGAAGATTTCGATGACAGCCCGTCACTGCTGGCACAGGTCAATCAGGCGCTGGAAAACGCCACGCCGTTGCGCATCCAGGGCTCCAACAGCAAGGGCTTCCTCGGGCGCACCACGGCCGGGGAAATTCTCGACACCCGCGCGCACCGGGGCATCGTCAGTTACGACCCGACCGAGCTGGTGATCACCGTCCGCTGCGGCACGCCGTTGTCGGAACTGGCGCAAGTGCTGGACGCCGCGCAACAGATGCTGCCCTGCGAACCGCCGTCCTTTGGCGATGGCGCCACCGTCGGCGGTATGATCGCCTGCGGGCTGTCCGGGCCACGGCGCCCGTGGGTCGGTTCGGTGCGGGATTTCGTTCTCGGCACGCGGGTCATCACAGGGCAAGGCAAGCTGTTGCGCTTCGGTGGCGAGGTGATGAAAAACGTCGCCGGCTACGACCTGTCGCGTCTGATGGCCGGCAGTTATGGCAGCCTCGGGCTGATCGCCGAAGTTTCCCTCAAAGTGCTGCCAAGACCCCGGCAAGCCTTGAGCATCAGCCTGGAAATGGACGCCGAGCGGGCCTTGCTGCGCCTGGCGGAATGGGGCCAGCAGCCGCTGCCGATCAGCGCCGCCTGCCACGACGGTTCACGCCTGCACCTTCGGCTTGAGGGCGGTGAAGGTTCGGTGGCGGCGGCCCATGAGCGCCTCGGTGGTGAGCAGTTGGACGCTTCCTGGTGGGACGATCTCAACGAACAGCGCTTGAGTTTCTTCGATGAAGACCAGCCGCTTTGGCGCCTTTCACTGCCGCACAACACGCCTCGTCTGTCGCTGCCAGGTCGCCAGTTGATCGATTGGGGTGGCGCCCAGCGCTGGCTGAAATCCGATGCCGACGCGGCGTTCATCCGCCAGGTGGTCGACGAGGTCGGCGGCCATGCCACCTGCTTCAGCCACGGCCTGACCGACACCCCGTTCCATCCGCTGCCGCCAGCGCTGATGCGCTATCACCGCAACCTGAAACAACAACTTGATCCACGGGGCATCTTCAACCCCGGACGCCTGTACGCGGAGCTTTGAACCATGCAGACGACCTTGAGTGAAAGCGCCAGCCAACTGCCCCGCGCCGCAGAAGCCGAAAGCATCCTGCGCACCTGCGTGCACTGCGGGTTCTGCAATGCCACGTGCCCGACCTATCAATTGCTCGGCGATGAACTGGACGGACCACGAGGCCGCATCTACCTGATCAAGCAAGTGCTGGAAGGCAACGAGGTCACGCAAAAGACCCAGCAGCACTTGGATCGCTGCCTGTCGTGCCGCAACTGCGAAACCACCTGCCCGTCGGGCGTCGACTACCACAACCTGCTGGACATCGGGCGGGCGGTGGTCGATGCGGCGGTGCCGCGCCCCCTCGGTCAGCGTCTGTTGCGCGAGGGGTTGCGGCAGACCGTGCCCCATCCAGAGCTGTTCAAGAGTCTGGTCAATAGCGGTCAGGTGTTCCGCGCGCTGCTGCCCGGCACCCTGCAAAGCAAGTTGCCGCGCAATGTCTACCCGGCCAAGCCGCGGCCCATGACCCTGCGTGAGCGTCAGGTGCTGATGCTTGAAGGTTGCGTGCAGCCCAGCCTGTCTCCCAACACCAATGCCGCGGCGGCGCGGGTGCTGGACCGGTTGGGAATCAGCGTCATCGCGAGCCGCGAAGCCGGTTGCTGCGGCGCCGTGGACTACCACCTTGGCGCCCAGGTCGCTGGTCTCGATCGCGCCCGGCGCAACATCGACGCGTGGTGGCCGGGCATCGAAAAAGGCGCCGAAGCGATTGTGCAGACGGCCAGCGGTTGCGGCGCCTTCATCAAGGATTACGGCCACCTGCTCGCCAGCGACCCGGTCTATGCCGACAAGGCAAAAAAGGTCAGTGCGCTGGCCCGGGACCTGGTGGAAGTGTTGCGCGACGAGCCACTGGAAAAACTTGGCATCCACGCCTCGCAACGCCTGGCCTTCCATTGCCCCTGCACCTTGCAGCACGGACAGAAACTCGGCGGTGCCGTGGAGGCGCTGCTGACCGGCCTCGGTTTCAACCTGACGTCCGTCCCCGACGGGCATCTGTGCTGCGGCTCGGCGGGCACCTATTCGCTGACCCAGCCCGAACTGTCGCGACAACTGCGCGACAACAAGCTCAACGCCCTGGAAAGCGGCCATCCCGAGGTGATTGTCACAGCCAACATCGGCTGCCAGACGCACCTCGACGGCGCGGGCCGAACCCCGGTGCGCCACTGGATCGAACTGGTCGAAGCCGCCCTGCCTTAACCGAATCCTGGAGATACCCATGAACAGCAAAGCCGTCCTGAGCCAAGCCGAAGTCAGCCAGATCCTTGCCGCCGCCCGCGCCGAAGCACAGGCCAATCAATGGGCCGTGACCATAGTGGTGGTCGATGACGGCGGCCACCCGCTGGCCCTCGAACGCCTCGACGGCTGCGCGCCGGGCAGCGCGTACATCGCCACCGAAAAGGCGCGCACCTCGGCCCTCGGGCGGCGTGAAACGAAAAGCTATGAGGACATGGTCAACGCCGGGCGCTACGCTTTCCTGTCAGCACCGTTGCTGACTTCCGATGGCGGAGTGTCATTCAACATAGATGTCGACTGTTCAGCCGCCATCGCGAGCAAGCTCGCTCCCACAGGGTCCGTCCCACAGGGTCCGTGTTAAACCAGCCGAGAGGAGTTGCAGCAATGACCCGCCTAACTGCCAAAGACTTCGCCCCTGAACTGCTGGAACTGTACGACTACTACGCCCACGGCAAGATCAACCGCCGGGAGTTTCTCGACCGCGCGGCATTATTCACCTTCGGCGGATTGACGGCTGGAGCCCTGCTCGCCGCGCTAAGCCCCAACTACGCGCTGGCCGAGCAGGTCGAGTTCACCGATCCGGACATTCTTGCCGAGTACATCACCTACCCCTCGCCCAAGGGCCACGGCGAGGTTCGCGGTTATCTGGTGCGTCCGGCCAAGGCCACCGGCAAGGTGCCGGCGGTGGTGGTCGTGCACGAAAACCGCGGGCTCAACCCCTACATCGAAGACGTGGCCCGGCGTCTGGCCAAGGCCGGTTTCATCGCCCTCGCCCCTGACGGCCTGAGTTCGGTCGGCGGTTATCCCGGCAATGACGACAAGGGCCGCGAACTGCAGGCCACGGTCGACCCGGAAAAGCTGATGAACGACTTTTTCGCCGCCGTCGAGTGGATGATGAAACACCCCGCCGCCACTGGAAAAGTCGGCATCACCGGGTTCTGCTACGGCGGTGGCGTGGCCAATGCCGCTGCCGTGGCCTATCCGGAACTGGGTGCCGCCGTGTCGTTTTATGGCCGTCAGCCAACGGCCGAGGAAGTGCCACGGATCAAGGCACCGGTGATGCTGCACTACGGCGAACTGGATACGCGGATCAACGAAGGCTGGCCGGCCTATGAGAAAGCGTTGAAGGCCGGGGGCAAGACCTATGTGGCCTACTTTTATCAGGGCTGCAATCATGGCTTTCACAATGATTCGACGCCGCGTTATGACGAGGCGGCGGCGAAGCTGGCGTGGGAGCGGACGTTGGGGTGGTTTAAAAAGTATCTGGTTTGAATAAAAATTCTGGGCCAGCAGGACTGGCCCCATCGCGAGCAAGCTCGCTCCCACAGGGACCGAGTCGAAGCACATATCTGTGAACGACTCAGGAACCTGTGGGAGCGAGCTTGCTCGCGATGGCGATCTCACGGCTGGTGACTACTTCGGTTGCGCCACCGTCCGCAGATACGGCTTCAAGGTCCTGAAGCCTTCCGGGTATTTCTTCTTCGCGTCCTCGTCAGACACCGAGGTCGGGATTATCACGTCTTCACCCGGCCGCCAGTTCACTGGCGTGGCGACGGTGTGTTTGGCATTGAGTTGCAGGGAATCGAGCAGGCGCAGCACTTCATCGAAGTTGCGCCCGGCGCTCATCGGGTAGATCAGCATGGCCTTGACCTTCTTGTCCGGTCCGACGATGAACACCGAACGCACCGTGGCGTTGTCCACCGCCGTGCGCGCGCCGCCGCTGGCATTGGGGTGGATCATGTCGTAGAGCTTGGCCACCACCAGGTTTTCGTCGCCGATCAGCGGATAGTTGATCGCCGTGCCCTGAGTCTCGGCGATGTCACCGACCCAACGGTTATGGTCACTGACCGGGTCGACGCTGAGCCCGACAACCTTGGTGTTGCGCTTGTCGAATTCCGGCTTGAGTTTGGCCAGGTAGCCCAGTTCGGTGGTGCACACCGGGGTGAAATCCTTGGGATGGGAAAACAGGATGGCCCACCCATCGCCGATCCATTGGTGAAAGTTGAGGGTACCTTCAGTGGTGTCGGCGGTGAAATCCGGTGCTTCGTCGCCAATACGGATAGCCATGTTCGATCTCCTTGCAGTGATGGACAGGGACGCCGTCAGGGCAGCGAATGCGCTTTCAACGGCATGAACGCGAGACATTATAGGATAGGTTCCGGCACTCGCCGACCTGTGTTGGCTGAGTCGCTAGCCCACCAGCGCAATCAGTTGCTGACGCTGGGCATCGGTCAGCATCGGGCCGAAACCGGCCCAGGCATTTTCCGCCATGTAGCGCGGATTGCCGGTGCCTGGAATCACGCAGGTCACCGCCGAATGCGACAGCAGGAACTTCAGCGCCAGTTGCGGCCAGCTCTTGACCCCGACTTGCGCCGCCCAGCCCGGCAGCGGTTTATCTTTCAGTTTGGCCAGCAAGCCGCCACCGCCGAACGGCCGGTTGCAGATCACCGCTACCCCACGCTCGCGGCACAACGGCAGCAGGCGTTTCTCGACTGCGCGATCATCCAGGGCGTAGTTGATCTGCAAAAAGTCCAGCGGCTCGGCCTTGAGTACCGCTTCCACTTCTTCATAGGCCGACGCCGTGTAATGGGTGATGCCGATGTAACGAATACGCCCTTTTTCCTTCCAGTGGCGCAGGGTCGGCAAGTGCGTCTGCCAGTCCAGCAAGTTGTGGATCTGCATCAGGTCGATCCGGTCGGTCTGCAACAGGGCGAAGGATTGCTCCATCTGCGCGATGCCTTCTTCGCGGCCCCGGGTCCACACTTTGGTGGCGAGGAAGGCCGGTGAGCGTGGCTCATGGATCGACAGCAACTCGCCGACGGTCTGTTCGGCACGACCGTACATCGGCGAGCTGTCGATCAACTTGCCACCCTTGTCGAACAACGCATCGAGCACCGCGGGCAAGTCTTTGTAGGCCGGTTGCGCAGGCTCGACATCGAATCCGCGATAAGTGCCCAGCCCTACGATCGGCAAGGACTCGTTGCTGGAAGGAATGGCCCGGGTCTGCATGGTCTTGCCTCCTGTTCCCATCGACGGCGCGGGTTGCGCAACCGCCAGACCGAACGTGAAGACCGCCGAAGCACCGGCAGCCAGCGTGAGTATTGCTCTACGGGTGTAACCCTCAGGATGGCTCATAAAACGCTTCTCACCAGTCGCACGGGTCCGGCCCGTTGCACCAACAACCCGGATAACCCGCGCCAAGGGTCAATTGACTACACTTTGAAAGCCTTGCGGCGCCAGCCACTTTCACTCCCAGAGCAGTCAATGCCGCCCACTAACGTTAGTCGAATGTCACGCACCCTGGTGTTACTCGTCGTCATCGTCGCTGCGTTGTACCTGGCGCTGTGCGTGGCGCTGTTCGTGTTCCAGCGGGCACTGATTTATTACCCGCAACCGCGTACCGTCGGCGGCGCCGAGACACTGCTCACCCTGCCGGCCGCCGACGCGCAGGTGCTGGTCTCCACCCGACCTCACGAGGGTCCCAACGCGCTGATTTATTTCGGCGGCAATGCCGAAGACGTCTCGCGCAATCTGCCAGGGTTCACCCAAGCGTTCCCTGACTACGCGCTGTATCTGCTGCATTACCGCGGCTACGGCGGCAGTTCCGGCTCGCCTTGCGAAGAGGCCATTGCCCGCGATGCCATGAAGTTGTTCGACCTGGTGTATGCCACCCATCCGCATGTGGCGGTGGTCGGACGCAGCCTGGGTTCCGGGGTTGCCGTGCGCCTTGCCAGCGAACGCCCGGCCGCGCGACTGGTGCTGATCACGCCCTACAACAGCCTCGAAGAGCTCGCCGCCCGTCAGTTCCGCTGGTTTCCGGTGCGCTGGTTGTTGAAGGACAAATACCCGTCCTGGCAGTACGCCGCCCGCATCTCGGCGCCTACTCGGCTGATTGCGGCAGAGCATGACGAGGTGATTGCGCGCCAGAGCACCGAACGTTTGTATACACACTTCGCCAAAGGCGTGGCGTCACTGCAGGTGATACCGGGGACGGGGCATAACTCGATCAGCGAAAGCCCTGAGTACCTCAAGGTGCTGGGGGGTGGGTTGTAACGGCAACACCAGTCTTTGTGACGAGGGGGGCTGTGGCCGTTCATCCGAGAATTCACCAACGCCCAATAAAAACATATTTTTATGTCTATATTGATATTGTCGAACGTTCCCACTCTCAGAGGGTACCGTCATGAACGTTGTGATTCATTAGAAATTGAATTCGGTTCATTAAAAGCTGAATTACGCCAGACCAGTTTCATTCGAGCGACGAACTCGTCGCTCATAGCTCGGTGTGCGCTGCCTCATCGCTGATCAGCTCAGTTAACCGATTTGATGCTTTGTTTTTATTTGTCCAATTCACGGAGGTGTCATGATGAACAATAAAATCGCAATTTACCTGCTCCTCGCCTTGCTTGCCCTTCCAGCCTGGAGCCACGCCGCTCCATCGCCCGCGTCCACGGATGCCGACTCGCCTGCGCTGACCACGCGCCTGGCCGAGCGTGACCTTTGGGTCGAACACATTTTCTGGATCAGAAACTACGCGCTGGCCAATCAATCCGCCGACAAAAAGCAAGCCAAAGTCGCGGCGGACCAGGTCGTCGACAACGCCACCAAAATCGCCAACAGCATCGCCCCGCTCTATGGC
>NZ_JBFUHY010000093.1:0-17563 GCF_056402155.1 Pseudomonas sp. P4_C1 | reverse complement strand
CCTTGAAAGGGCTGGCTGTAAGAGCGGAACCATAAGCCGCCGTTACCGCAGAAACGGATATGTACTCAATCAACCAAGAACCTGGTCGGCCCAAAGGCCGCCAAGTTCAAAAGCCAAGATCAAGCCAAACTCTTGCTGACCACTTCAAACACATCACTGGACAACTGCCCCGAAGCCCGAATCCGCTCCAGCTCCCCCTTCATCAAAGCCTGACGAGCACTGTCGTACTTGCGCCAGCGAGTCAAAGGCGCCAACTGGCGAGAAGCAATCTGCGGATTAAAGCCATTCAACTCGATCACCAGATCCGCGAGGAAGCGATACCCGGAACCATCGGCAGCATGGAAGTTGATCAGGTTCTGCCCGGCAAACGCACCAACCAGTGCCCGCACCTTGTTCGGGTTCTTGATGTTGAACGCCGGGTGCTGCATCAACGCCTTGACCCGCGCCAGGCCACCGGGCAACACACTGCCGGCCTGGACGCTGAACCACTGATCCATGACCAGCGGGTTGTCCTTGAAGTGCTCGGCGAAGCTGGCCAGCGCCTTGGCCTTCTCGGCTTCGAACGGTGAATTGACCAGCACGGCGAGTGCGGTCAGGCGCTCGGTCATGTTGTCGCACGCGTCGAACTGCTCCAGGGTCGCAGCCACAACTTCCGGCTTGCCGCTGAGCATCAGGTAGGACAACGCGATGTTCTGCAAGGCACGACGGGCGAAATGCTCGGCTTCGGCCATGTACGGCGTCTGCTTCGACAATTCGCGATTGGCCTGATAACGCTGCCACAGGCCTTCGAACAACGCGTCAGCCAGTTGCTTGCGGGCAAACTCGCGGGCGACATGAATCGCCTCGACGTCTGCCACTTCGCTGATCTCGGTCAGGTACGCTTCGCTTGGCAGCGACAACATTTCTGCGACCATGGCCTGATCCAGCGACTCGTCCGAGAGCACAGTACGCAGCGCCGACACCAGACGCTGATCGAGTACCAGTGCTTCGCCCTTCTGCTGCTGGCCGATCAATTCCTGCAGCACCTGCACCGACAGTTGCTGGCCGGCATCCCAGCGGTTGAAGCCGTCGCTGTCGTGCTGCATCAGGAACATCAACTGGTCGCGGTTGTACGGGAAACTCAGTTTCACCGGCGCCGAGAAACCACGCAGCAACGATGGCAGCGGTTGTTCGGCGATATCGACGAAGGTGAAAGTCTGCTCGGCTTCGGTCACCGAAATGACCCGCGAGGTCCCTTGCGCGGTGGCTTCACCGGACAGACGCAGGGCAATCGCTGCCCCTTTGGAATCCAGCAGGCCCAGCTCGACAGGGATCACGAACGGCAGTTTTTCAACCTTGTCCGGGGTTTGCGGGCAGCTCTGGCGGAAGGTCAGGCTGTAGGTTTTCGCGGTGCTGTCGTAGGACTCAGTTACCGCCAGACGCGGTGTACCGGCCTGGCTGTACCAGCGCTTGAACTGGGTCAGGTCGACACCATTGGCATCTTCCATGGCCTTGATGAAGTCATCGCAGGTCACGGCCTGGCCGTCGTGGCGCTCGAAGTACAGGTCGCTGCCTTTGCGGAAGCCTTCGGCGCCGAGCAAGGTGTGGATCATGCCGACCACTTCCGAGCCCTTTTCGTACACGGTCAGGGTGTAGAAGTTGGAAATCTCGATGAAGCTGTCCGGGCGCACGGCGTGGGCCATGGGACCGGCGTCTTCGGCGAACTGGTGGGTGCGCAGGTAGGCCACGTCCTGGATGCGCTTGACCGTGGCCGAGTTCATGTCCGAGGAGAAACCGGCATCGCGGAACACGGTGAAGCCTTCCTTGAGCGATAGCTGGAACCAATCGCGGCAGGTCACGCGGTTGCCCGACCAGTTGTGGAAGTATTCGTGGGCGACGATTGCCTCGACCCGTTGGTGCGCGGCGTCGGTGGCGGTTTCGGCCTTGGCCAGCACGGCGCTGGAGTTGAAGATGTTGAGGCCCTTGTTTTCCATGGCGCCCATGTTGAAGTCATTCACGGCGACGATCATGAAGATGTCCAGGTCGTACTCGCGACCGTAGACCTCTTCGTCCCAGCGCATGGACTTCTTCAGGCTGTTCATGGCGTGCTGGCACTTGTCGATGTTTTCCGGCTCGACGTAAATGCGCAGCGCCACGTTGCGCTCGCTCATGGTGGTGAAGCTGTCTTCGACGCACCACAGGTCACCGGCCACCAGCGCAAACAGGTACGCCGGTTTCTTGAACGGGTCTTCCCAGGTCGCCCAGTGCCGGCCGTCTTCGCCGGGACCGGAAGCGATCGGGTTGCCGTTGGACAGCAGTACCGGATAGCTGTGTTGTTCGGCAACCACCGTGGTGGTGAACTTACTCATCACGTCCGGGCGATCGAGGTAATAGGTGATTTTGCGGAAGCCTTCAGCCTCGCACTGGGTGCAGAACATCGTGCCGGACTTGTACAGGCCTTCCAGCGCGGTGTTGGTTTCCGGGTGGATCCTGACGCTGGTGTCGACCGTGAAGGTGGTGCTGGTCGGATGCAGGGTCAGGTGATTCTCGGTCAGCTGATACTGCGCCTCGGTAAGCTCCTGGTCGGCCAGAGTCACCGCCAACAGCTCAAGCTGCTGGCCGTCCAGCACCAGCGGCGGCAGCCCCGGGCCACGCTCGGGGTTGCGGCGCATCACCAGTTGCGCATGGACCAGGCTGTGGTCCTCGTACAACTCGAAGGTCAGGTGCGTTTCGTCGATCAGGTACTCGGGCGCCTGATAGTCCTTGAGGTAGATCATCTTCGGTTGTTCGGTGCGCATGCTGGAGTCCTTACTGATGCACGGCGAGCTGGTAAGCCGTGTATTTACGAATATTGATCACGCCGGTGTCGAAGATCAGGTACTGGCCCTTGACCCCCATCAGCGTGCCTTCGGCAATCGGGTTCTTGTCCAGGTTGAAGCTGACGATCTTCGCCGGGTATTGCTCGACCGGGTAGCGGATTTCCAGCGGTTCGACATCGGTCACCGGCTGGATCGCCTGCAAGCCAAATCGCTGCTGCAACCCGAGCAAACCTTCAGCGCAGCTGTCGAACAGTTGATCGCGGACCTCGGCCAGGTTCACCGCCGCCGCATCGCCCTTGAGCAAAGCACGCCAGTTGGTCTTGTCGGCCACCTGGCTGCGGAACAGATCCTCGACGAAACCGGACTGTTGCCGGGTCGAGACGCGCATGATCGGCAAGGCCTGGCTCGCACCCTGGTCGAGCCAGCGGGTCGGCAGCTGGGTGGCGCGGGTAATCCCGACTTTCACCCCCGACGAATTGGCCAGGTACACCACGTGGTCGGTCATGCAGAACTTCTCGCCCCATTCGGGCTCGCGGCAGGTGCCGGCGTCGAAGTGGCAACGCTCCGGGCTCATGATGCAGACGTCGCACTGGGCCAGTTTGGTCATGCACGGGTAGCAGTAGCCCTGGCTGAAACTGGTCTTGGTCTTGCGTCCGCAATGGATGCAGTGGATCGCACCCAGGTATTCCAGGCGCACCGTGGTACCGATCAACGGATTGACCGGGACCTCGGTTTCGCCCAGACGAAATGCGTATTGCACGTTCGACCCGTCCAGGCGCGCCGACATTTTGCTGATTGCACCGCGGCCAATCTCGATCAATGGATGGCATCCGACTTGAACAGGATGTTCGGTACTTCGATCGACTTCGAAGCGCATTCCTGCGGCCCCATGTAGCCGGTACGCTGGTCCTCGGGCAGGTTCTGGACTTCCCAGGCGATCATCGCCTGCAGTGACAGCTCGCGCTGCTCCGCGGTGAGTTTGCCACCGTCGGACCATTTGCCGATTTCCACGGCCAGTTTCAGGCTCTCGTAGATATCGTGGGTGATGTTCTTGATCATTTCGTTAAAAGAGGACATTGGGTCTCCGTCTCTTTATTGCATGTTCTGAATTAGGCGGCCAGTTTACGGCGGTTATACAACCCGCCCAACAAACCGGTGAAGCATCCGATGAGTAACCCGCTGACATGGGCCGCGTTGGCGATTTCGCCGAAGCCGATCATCGAGACCAGCCCGGACAGGCACAGCAGCAACCACACCAGCATCATCACCAGCACGCCTCGCGGCAGGCGATAAGCCGGGTTCGGCGCCAGCAGCTGGAAGATCCAGCAATGCCCGAGCAGGCCGTACAGTACACCGGACAAACCACCGAACAAGGTCGGGCCGCTGAAGAAATACTGGGCGTAGTTGGACACCAGGCTGAACAGCAGGGTCAGGCCGATCAGGTTGATACTGCCCTGACGCGACTCGATGCGCCGCCCCAGTTCCCAGTACCACATGCCGTTCATCGCCAGGTGCAGGATGCCGAAGTGAATCAGCATCGGCGTGAACAGGCGCCACCACTGCCCCGCCGCCAGGCTGTCGGCCAGTGGCGTGAAGTGGAGGTATTCGCCAACCACGCGGAATTCGAGGAAGGTCAGCCAGCGCAGCGTTTCAAGATTGTCGCCGAGCATGGTCACTGCGCCGACAATCACGCTCAGCAACAGCACCAGCGCGGTGGCCCTGGCATATTTCAATTGTTCGACGAACCCCGGACGCTCGATGGTCTGCGCCAACGGAATGTCCAGCTGCTGATCGGGGTCGCCCGCCGGAAAGCGTTCGTACAGCGCGCGAACGTCTTCGCTGATGTTCTGCGGCACCCACAGCACCTGCTCGCCAGCCTCTTCACTGACGCGGTGGGGCACCTGCATGCGCTTGAGCAGCGTGACGAACCCGCTCAAGTCCACCGCCAATGGCAGACGCAATACCGCTACAGCACTCATTGCAGCACCTCCGGCCGCTCGACATCGACCCAGACGAATTTATGCGGATCCAGACGGGTTTCCTGATCCAGGCGATAGGCAACCAGTTTGCCGTACAGCACCGCGCTGTAATCCAGACAGGCCAGGTTCGGCCGGATCGGTACCGGCTTGCCGCTGCGCCAGTAATGACCGACGAACAGCAGCGGCTCGTCGATGCCATAGCGCAGCAAACTGTTTTTTTCGGTGGACGTCAGCGGCGTCCGGGCCACGGGTTCGGGCAGTGCATCCGGCTGGAACACGATGTCGCCGTAGGTTTTCGGATCGTCTTCCCAGAACTTGGTGCGGAAGAACGAACGCACCAGCCCATCGCCGCTGGTCATGGTCAGGCCATGGGGCAAGCGCATGTCCGTGCCGCGCAACAGGCGATCGAAGACGGTGCAGGCAAAAGATCCCGATTCCGCCGAAGCCTGGAGAAAAGGCTCGTCGACGCAACCGTTGGGGAACAACGCCCGCAGCGGTTCGATCAGGCCGGCGTCCCAGCAGGCATGTACCACCCGGAAGCGTCCGGCATCGACGAACAATGGCAGCTCATAGAACCATTGCTGGAAGTCGTGCCAGTCACCCGGATGGTGTTCGAACTGGGTCAGGGTTTCATGCAGCAGGCGGGCATGGCGCGGCGTGTGCTCGCGCACGAACTGCTTGCCGCTGCCGGGTAGCGCCGGCGTGCTCCAGCCCAGCGCGTTGAACTCGTGGTTGCCCATGATGCACAGCGCCTGACCGGCCTCGACCATGTCGTGGACGATATGCAACGCCTCGCGAATCCGCGGGCCGCGATCAATGATATCGCCGACGAACACCGCCATGCGCGAGGCGTGTCGCCAGACGCCAGCCTGTTTGTGATAACCGAGTCGGTCGAGCAAGTGCTCCAGGGTCAGAGCGCAACCGTGCACGTCACCGATCAGGTCGTAGCTACGCGCGGGATCGAGCATCAGTCGCCTCCACCCCCCAACTTGCTGCCCCAGCCGAGCTTGGTCCGGCAGACTTCATAGTAGTTGTGGTCGAGCGGGTGAATCAGCCGCAGTTTCTGGGCTTTCTTGCTGACGGTAATGGTGTCGCCGGGCGCGCAGGTAAAGTGGTTCTGCCCGTCACACGAGACTTGCGGGTAAATCTGCATATCCTTGGACACGACGATTTTCAGCTCACTGTTGCCATCGACCACAATCGGTCTACCTGACAAGGTATGGGGGTACATCGGCACAATCACAATAGCGTCGAGCTTGGGATGCATGATCGGCCCGCCGGCAGACAGTGCATATGCGGTGGAACCGGTCGGCGTGGCGACGATCAGGCCGTCGGCCTTCTGGCTGCAGACGAACTGGCCGTCGATGTACAGCTCGAATTCGATCATTCGGGTGGATTTGCCTGGGTGCAGTACCACATCGTTCAGTGCATCGCCCTGGCCGATGGCCTCGCCGTGGCGACGGACTTCGGCCTGCAGCAGGAAGCGGTTTTCCACCAGATAGTGGCCATCCAGCACTTCGGCGACCTTGGTTTCCAGCTCGTCGGGGCGAATGTCGGTCAGGAAACCCAGGCTGCCGCGGTTGATGCCGAGCACCGGGATATTGTGCCTGGCCAGTGCCCGGGCGGCGCCGAGCAGGCTGCCGTCACCACCGACCACGATGACCATGTCGCAGACTTCGCCGAGCATCTTGCGCGACGAGGTTTGCAAGCCATGCCCTGGCAGCACTTCGGCGATGGTGTCTTCGAGGATCACGTGCAGGTGACGATCGAGCAGAAACCGTTTCAGTCGGCGGACGGTATCCAGCACCTGGGAACTGCCCAGGCGACCGATGATGCCGATATTGCGAAATTGCTCCATGGGGCTCCTGCGGGGATCTGTGTGGCGGCGAAAACCACGATTATGGGCGAAAGCCGCCCGTAGACAAAATCCTTTCAGCTTCAAGGTTGTGCCCGGGTTTCGGGCTATGCTCGCAAGATGATGCTATTTCCCGATTTGCTCCACCTGCCCCATCAATTACGCCATCCCGAAGTGCGTGACCTGGCGTGGGTCATCCTCGCGCCGCCCATGCTGGACGGCACCCTGTGGCCACAGCGTCACCCGCTGGCCGGTAGCGACTGGGTGCAGACACCGGAGCGCCTGGAGCATTGGCTGCGGCAACTGGACCGGGACAGTTATGGCTTGCTGCACTGGCTGGCCCAGGCCCGGACCCAGCGTCTGGGCCTGTATTACGAACGCCTCTGGCAATTCGCCGTACAGCATGCGCCCGGCATAGAACTGATTGCCGCCAACATGCCGATTCGCCGCGAGGGGCACACCCTGGGTGAACTGGACATGCTGCTGCGCGACCGCGACGGCGTGCATCACCTGGAACTGGCGATCAAGCTCTACCTCGGCCCGCAATCCGGCGACGGACATGACACCGCCCAGTGGCTGGGCCCGGGCTGCCACGACCGGCTCGACCGCAAACTGGCGCACCTGAGCCAGCATCAATTGCCGATTTCCGCGCGCCCCGAGAGCCGTGAAGTGCTGGCGGCGCTGGATATCCAGGCGTTCAGCGCCCATTTGTGGCTGGGCGGGTACTTGCTGTACCCATGGCCCGGACAGGCGGCCTCACCGGCGGGCGCCCATCCGCAGCATTTGCGCGGTCGTTGGTTGCATCAAAAGGATTGGCCGGCATTGTTGGCCCAGAGCCCGCCCGGTCGCTGGCAACCCCTGCCTCGCCACGCCTGGCTGGCGCCGGCACATTACTCGGCGGAGCACACCTGGAACCCTGAACAGATGCAGGCGTGGCTCAATGACCTGGACCCGCTGGCGCCGGCACAATTGCTGGTGCGCCTGACGGAAAATGCCAGCGGCGACTGGGAAGAAGCCGAGCGATTGTTTCTGGTGGCGGATCTTTGGCCGAATGTGCCGGGCAATACCTGAATTTTGCTGTGTCTGAGCCGACCCCATCGCGAGCCTGCTCGCGATGGGGTCAACCCGGCCCAAAGAGACAACCGCATTGCCGATTATCCAGCGCTTCGCAGGACAAAGCGCTGACCAATGAACATCAAACTTTCTTGTGCTGCTCGACCCATTGCCCATAGGCATTGATGAAATTTTGCAGGAACGGCTTGACCGACTCGGACAACTTGCCCGCCTCGTCGAACGCCGAACCGGCGTTCCCCAGATAGGCCTCCGGCTGCTGCATCATCGGCACATTCAGAAACACCATGGACTGACGCAGGTTGTGATTGGCACCAAACCCGCCGACGGCCCCCGGAGAAGCACTGATAACGGCGCCGGGCTTGCCACTCCACGAACTCTTGCCATAAGGGCGAGAACCGACGTCAATCGCGTTTTTCAGCGGCGCCGGCACCGAACGGTTGTATTCCGGGGTCACGAACAACACCGCGTCGGATGAGCTCACCTGTTGTCGGAAAGTGCTGTAGGCTGCCGGCGGTGAAGCGCCATCGATGTCTTCGTTATAGAGCGGCAAATCGCCAATTTCGACGATGTTGAGCTTGAGATTGGCCGGCGCCAGCTCTATCAGGGCCCGTGCGACCTTGCGGTTGATCGATTCCTTTCTCAAGCTGCCGACCACGACGGCGATCGTATAGACGTTGCTCATAAGAGTTTCTCGACTGTCCGATAGGAAGAGCTTGTAGTTATAGATGACGATTCAAGCAGCGGGCGACCGAAAACACCGTCCCTGACTATTTTTTTCCCGTAGGAAAACTTACCTCGCCCAAGCACGGTCTACAGTGCCGCAAATTGAGTGATTTATCTCCAGAGGTTCTAAACAGATGGCAGCAGTACTCGTCGGTCAGTTCCATGCAAGAGATGCGGAAGGCCGTATTTATTCGGTGCACGAGTTCCAGGACTCCACCCCGGCGGTAGACGGTTCAGGGCCTGTCACCACCTACAAGCTGGCCATTGGCGACCGTGTCAACAAGGTCGACGACAATGAATTCATGCTGGTGCAAACCGGCGTGACCATTACCCGCGAACCGCAAACCGCCAGCGCTTCATAACCCGTCGTTATGAGCAGAAGTCATATGCGCGGACTTGGGGTAGGATTCAGCCACTGACTCCTCCACCTGCTGAACATGGACTTCACGCATGCGCTTACGCCATATCGAAGTGATCCAGGCGCTCTTGCAGACCGGTCACCTGGGCACCGCCGCCGARTGGCTGCAGATGCCGGTGACCGAAGTCGAGCGCTTGCTGCGCGACGCCGAGGATCAGTTGGGTTTCATGCTGTTCGCCAGCGTTCGCGGGCGTTTGCAGGCCACCCGCGAAGCGCGGGAATTGCAGGTGGAAATTGTCCGGGTCTACGATGCACTCGAACCCGTACAGCGCCTGGCCAACAGCCTCAGGCAATACCTGGCGCCGCCATTGCGCATCATCTGTACCCCGCCTCTGGCTAACCAACTGTTGCCACACAGCATCGCGGCACTGCGCCGACGACTGCCCGACGCGCCTTGCACACTCCTTTGCCAGCCCACCCGCGACATCGTCAGAAGCCTGCTGCTACGTGAAAGCGATCTGGGGCTGAGCCTGCATGACCCTGATCACGCCGACCTCGATTGCCAGGCGATTGCCCAGGGCAAACTTCAATTGCTCGCACCCCATGGCTGGCTGCAACCGAAACAGAAATACATTTCACTGCAGGATCTGGCCGGTCAATCGATGATCGGCCTTGAGGGGCAAGACCCGCTGAGCCCGGCACTGGAAAACAAACTGCACGGCTTGCGCCCTGCTCCGGTGATTCAAACCCGGGTCCAGACGCATCAGATGATGCGCAGCATGGTCGAGGCCGGCGAAGGTCTGGCCATCGTCGACCCCTTCACCGCCCTTGGTGCCAAAGCCTCGGGACTGGACACCTGCCCGTTGGCGCCAGCCGTGCCGATCATTCTCTACGCCTTGTCGCTGAAAAACGTCGAGCCGTCTCCGGCGGTTCAGGCACTGTTGGCCATCGTCACGGAACAAGCCGCGGCGATGCTGACGAACTGAGCATATTTTCCAGCGGATTTTCGAACATTCGATACCAGAACAGCGCCACTTCGGCGGTGTTCGGATCGATGCCGCGATAGCGCAGCTGGTCGAGCCCGCCAATCACATAACCGCAGCGCTCATAGAGCCGGCAGGCCCCGAGGTTGTTGTTCTGGGTTTCGAGCATGATGCCCGGGAGTTTTTTCTTGCGGCTCCAGAATTGCGCCACATCCAGCAGGGCCTTGGCCACTCCATGCCGTCGGGCCGGTGCATGCACCGCCAGTTCGTCGATATGGGCAAAGCCGTTCCAGTTGGTACTGACCACCAGATGCCCCACGGGCTGGTCATCCAGATAGGCCATGAAAATCGCGCTGTCGGCGCCATCGCGAAAGCTGCTGAATTCCTCGGGGTCGATGCCGTAGCACTTGCGATAAGGCGTGATCGGGGTGACCGGCCACTGTGCCACCGGCTTGCCTATTTCGGCCGCACCGTAGGCCGCGACTTCAAAACTGAAATCACTGCCCCAGATATAGGCGGCAAAACCCTCGTCGGCAACCCGTACCGACAACCCTGGGAAATTCGGATTTATAACCGGCTGCATACTGGGAAAGGTCCTCATTCCTTGATGCAATCGACGGTGTAGCACCGTCCACTGCCCTGATCTTCATGTTGCAATCCGTGCACATCAGCAACGAACCCCGGGAAACTGCTATCGAACGTGCGGGCAAACGCCAGGTAATCGATGATCGAGCGGGTCGACTCGGTAAAGCGCTCGCCCGGCATGATCAGCGGAATGCCAGGTGGATACGGCACCAGCATCACCGCCGCGATCCGCCCGGCGAGCGCATCGATCGACACGGCTTCGACTTCACCCCGCACCAATTGATCATAGGCGTCCGCCGGCTTCATCGCGACTTCCGGCAGTACGGTGTACATGCGCTTGAGGTGCCTGGCGGTGGCGTTGCTGCGATAACAGGCATGTAGCTGATCGCACAGATCACGCAGGCCCATGCCCTGATAGCGCGCGACATTCTCTTGCGCCACACAGGGCAGGCAACTGGTCAGACTGACGTTGGCGTCGTAGCTGCGCTTGAACTCCAGCAGTTCGGTTAGCAGCGTGCTCCACTTGCCCTTGGTGATGCCCATGGAGAACAACACCAGGAACGAATACAGCCCGGTCTTCTCGACCACCAGGCCACGCTCCCAAAGGAACTTGCTGACCACTGCCGCCGGAATCCCTCGCTCACTGAGGGCGCCACCGGCCGTCAATCCAGGCATCACCAGCGTGACCTTGATCGGGTCGAGCAGCACATAATCGTCGGTCACGCCGCCAAAGCCATGCCAGTCAGCATCGGGCTGCAGCAACCAATCCTCGGTGACGACCCGCTCGATACCTTCCGCCGACGGCGGTTGCCAGATCGAAAACCACCAGTCATCAGCAGCAATGTGCTGTCTCAAATTAGCCAGCGCCCGGCGAAAACTCAGGGCTTCGTCGAACATTTCCTGCAACAGCGAACGCCCGGCCGGCCCTTCCATCATCGCCGAAGCCACATCCAGCGAGGCGATGATGCCGTACTGCGGCGAAGTCGAGATGTGCATCATGAACGCTTCGTTGAAGCGATCCCGGTCCAGTTGCCGCGCGCCGCCATCGCGCACGTGAATCATCGACGCCTGACTGAAAGCCGCCAGCAACTTGTGGGTGGAGTGGGTGGTAAACACCAACGGGCTGTCTTCATCACGGGACGTATCCATGCCGTAGCGCCCGGCAAAAAACTCATGAAACGCCGCATAGGCGTACCAGGCCTCGTCGAAGTGCAGCACCTCAACGCTATTGCCCAGTTGCTGCCTGATCAGCTCCGCGTTGTAGCAGAGGCCGTCATAGGTCGAATTGGTCACTACGGCGAGTTTGACCTTCGGTGAACGCCCCTTGGTCAGCGGACTGGCGTCGATCTTGGCCTGGATCGATTCACGGCTGAACTCACTCAGGGGAATCGGGCCTATGATCCCCAGCTCATTACGCTCCGGACACAAGTACAGCGGGATCGCGCCGGTCATGATGATCGAGTGCAGCACCGACTTGTGGCAATTGCGATCCACCAGCACCAGGTCATCGCGGGCGACCGCCGAGTGCCAGACAATCTTGTTGGCCGTGGACGTGCCATTGATCACGAAAAAGGTGTGATCGGCGCCGAAATTACGTGCTGCACGGGCCTCGGCTTCAGCCAGGGGACCGGTGTGATCGAGTAAAGAGCCGAGCTCCGGCACCGACACCGAAAGATCCGAGCGCAGGGTGTTTTCCCCGAAAAACTGGTGAAACGCCTRCCCGACCGGACTCTTGTGATACGCCACGCCACCGCCGTGACCGGGGGTGTGCCACGAATAGTTGGAGTCCGCCGTGTGTTGCACCAACGCCTTGAAAAACGGCGGCAACAGGCCATCGAGGTATTTGCGCGCGGCGCGGGCCACCTGTCGGGCGAGAAAGGGCACCGTGTCTTCAAACAGGTAAAGAATGCCGCGCAACTGATTGAGCTCGGCCATGGCGTCGGCAGGCGCATTTTCCAGGGTCACTGTTTCGCCCAAGGCGAAGATCGGCAGATCCGGCGCACGCACTCGCGCCAGACCAATCAGCTCGGCCATGTTTTGCAATAAATGGGAATGGGCGCTGGCGTCCTCAGAGGCAATCAACATGCAGGACAGGCCATGGTAAGTCGACGCCACCAATCGTCCTTCGGTGTAGTCCACCGCTGAAACGACGCTGAACCCTTCCTGCTCCAGCTCCCGGGCAATTCCCCGCACACGGTCGCCGGCAACGCTGTCGGACTTGATGTCGCGATGGACAATCAGGACCGGGAATTTCAAATCTTTATACATGAGGCTCAGTGTCCTGAGGCGGCAGACCAGAGCCTGCCAATTACCTCAGGGTAGAGTGTTGCAGAAGATGTGGCGAGCAGGATGCCCTGAAATGGGTCACAAGGTGTCCCTTTTTTTGAAAGGGCTAAACCTGAGCTTCAGCCTCGGCCAACTGCACCCACAACGCAGGGGCTCCAGCGGATTTGCCGATGATTTCCAGGCGCGCCGCGTGGCGGGCCAGGTCGTCCTCGCTGGCGCGGATGATGCGCGTCGGCTGGCGATCTGCTGGCAAACGGCGAATCTCGGTGGCCGAATTGTCCGCCCCTTCACCGGAGCCATTGCCATCGGAGGCGTTACCGGCCAGGGACAGGCTGGTCTGCCCCCCGGTCATGGTCAGGTAGACGTCGGCGAGAATCTCGGAGTCGAGCAAGGCGCCGTGCAGTTCACGGCCGGAGTTGTCGACGCCATAGCGCTTGCACAAGGCGTCGAGGCTGTTGCGCTGCCCCGGGTGACGTTCCCGGGCCATCATCAGGGTGTCGAGGATCGTGCAGTGCTGCGTGATGTCCGCGCGGTCCTGCTGCCCCATCAGGGCGAATTCGTTGTTGATGAAGCCAACGTCGAACGCCGCGTTATGGATGATCAGCTGCGCGCCCTTGATGAACTCGAAGAACTCTTCGGCCACTTCGGCAAAACGCGGCTTGCCCACGAGGAATTCGTTGGTGATGCCGTGGACGCCGATGGCGCCCTCGTCACTTTCGCGATCGGGTTGCAGGTACACGTGAAAGTGCCGGCCCGTCAGGCGTCGGCCGATCAACTCGACACAACCGATTTCGATAATCCGGTGGCCGTCGGTCACCGGCATGCCGGTGGTTTCGGTGTCGAGTACTACGGATCTGGTGGCCATCAGCGCTCAGCTCTCAATCGGTCAATCGTGCAAAAGCGGCGATGTTAACACGCTTGCCGGGGTCTTTCAGATACACCGTGTTGCCCCCATCGCGAGCAAGCTCGCTCCCACAGTGGATCGCCAGCGCACACAAAGTTTGTGCTCGACGCCGATCAAAATGTGGGAGCGAGCTTGGTCCGGGCGGCGTTCCGACGATGGCCGCAACTCGGTGTATCGGTTGAACTCAATTCAGCTTTGCTTGTACCCGCGCACTTCATCCACGCCACGGTTGGCCAACTGGTCGGCCCGTTCGTTGCCGTGATGGCCAATGTGTCCGCGCACCCATTTCCAGGTGACCTTGTGGCGATTGACCTGCTCGTCGAGCAACTTCCACAGGTCAGCATTCTTCACCGGCTCCTTCGCCGCGGTTTTCCAGCCGCGCTTCTTCCAGTTGTCCATCCACTCGTTGATGCCTTTCATCACGTACTGGGAGTCGGTCACCAGCAGCACCTCGCAGGGACGCTTGAGCTCTTCCAGGCCGCGGATCGCGCCCATCAGCTCCATGCGGTTGTTGGTGGTATTGGCTTCGCCGCCCCAGAGTTCCTTTTCGACGCCCTTGCACACCAGCAGCGCGCCCCAGCCGCCAGGGCCAGGGTTGCCCTTGCAGGCGCCGTCGGTGAACAGTTCTACGCTATCGCTCATGCCAATCTATCCAGAAAATGCGCTGGCCCGCCGATCGCTGATCGACAACGGCCGAAGCCGGGACAGGCCCGGCCGCAAATGAAAAGTGTGTATTACGGTTCGATGTTGCGCCGGTTGACCTTGGCCATCGGCAAAGGAATCAGCTTGCCCATCGGCTCGCGCCGCTCCTGACGGACCGGTCGCAGGCCCACCACGATCTTGCGCGCCACCAACAGATAGAAGCCGCCGCCCGACAGTTGCCAGTCACCGGCCCTGCGCTCCCAACCGGCCAGGCGAGTCTGCCATGCCGGTGACGCAAGCGGCGGACGATAGCACCCGAAGCGGCGTTTCTCCAGCGCGAAGCCCAGCAGGTTCAGCCAGTCCGCGACCCGCGACGGCGAAATGCAGCGCGCCTTGCGCAGCGCATCCTGGGCAAACACATGCCGCAGCCCCCAAGTGCTCCAGGGATTGATGCCGATGATCAGCAAATGCCCCCCGGGCCGCACGCTGCTTGCCGCCTCGCGAAGCAAACCGTGGGGCGACAGGCAGAAATCCAGGCCATGTTGCAGCACCACCACGTCGGCAGCATGCTCGCTCAACGGCCAGGCCTGTTCCTCGCAGACGATCTCGACCCCCGGCARCGGCGCGCCAAGGCGCACATTGCGCTGCACCTGCGGGGCTGACGGCGGGGTTTGGGCCGAGGGGCCGTAATGCACCAGATAACCACCAAAGAACCGCCCGAGCTCGTCTTCGAGCATGCGCCGCTCTTCGTCCAGCAGAAATTGCCCGATGGGACCGGCCAGCCACTCGCGGGCCGCGCCGATCAACGCGAGCCAGTCAGGATCAGCCTGTGCGAACGCTTTATCAGTCATTGCATTCTCCAACACGCCAGGAAGTTCTAAGATGCGCCATTGTTTTCCGCTTGGCGAATCCGACGATGATACAGATCACTGCCCTGCCCGCCTTCACCGACAACTACATCTGGTTGTTACAAGACCACGGCAGCAAGCGCTGCGCGGTCGTCGATCCGGGTGATGCCGCCCCGGTACAAGCCTGGCTCGCGGCCAATCCGGGTTGGGTACTGAGTGATATTTTGATCACTCACCACCATCATGACCACGTCGGCGGCGTCGAGTTGCTGAAGAAAGCGACAAACGCGAAAGTCTATGGCCCGGCCAGCGAAAAAATCCCGGCTCGGGACGTTGCGCTCAAGGACAACGACAAGGTCAGCGTTCTCGGCCTGGACTTCGATATCTTCGCGGTCCCTGGCCACACCCTGGGGCATATCGCCTATTACCATCACGGCTTGCTGTTCTGCGGCGACACCTTGTTTGCCGCCGGCTGCGGGCGGTTGTTCGAAGGCACGCCACAGCAAATGTACAGCTCGCTGACGCGCCTCGCTGCGTTGCCGGAAGACACACTGGTCTACTGCACCCACGAATACACCCTCGGCAATCTGAAGTTTGCGGCGGCCGTCGAACCGAACAACCCGGACACCGCCGAGCGCCTGGCCAAAGTTACCCGCCAACGGCAATCCGGGATCATGACGCTGCCGTCGACACTGGCGCTGGAAAAGCTCACGAACCCGTTTTTGCGCTCCGGTGAAACATCCGTTAAAGAAAAAGCGGACGAACGGACCGGCACCGATAACTCGGCGCCCGATATGGTTTTTGCTGCTATTCGAGCGTGGAAAGACACGTTCTAAAGGGATCTCGCAAGGTTGCAACAATTCTGAAAGGTTGACCGCGCAGGGTGCCCTTTCTAGAATCGCCCGACATTTTTGCCCGGAACTTACTTCCAGCCAATGTCGTCACCTATTCGCAAAGCCATCAGTTCAGACGCATTGACCCGCTTGGCTCAAGCCATTGCGGTGGCTGTGTCCGCCACCCTGGCGGGCTGTTCCAGCCATGCGCCGCAGACTGATGCGGCGCATACGTCGAACATCGCCGCGCGCGCCAAGCAGAAGCCGATCTGGCTCAGCGAAAAACCCAGCCCGCAAATTCCGCAAGACGTCTGGGAGCGTATGCGCCAGGGCTTCCAGTTGCAGGACGGGCTGGGCGTCAACCCGCGCATCGAGCAACAGCGCCTTTGGTTCGCCAGCAATCCATCTTTCCTCGAAAACGCCGGCGAACGTGGCAGCCTATACATTCATTACATCGTCGAACGCCTTGAAGAGCRCAACATGCCGCTGGAACTGGCACTGCTGCCAGTGATTGAAAGTGCCTACAACCCGATGGCCTATTCCCGGGCCGACGCGGTGGGTCTTTGGCAATTCATCCCCTCCACCGGGCGTTACTTCAACCTGCGTCAAACCCGTTTCTATGATGGCCGTCGCGACATCACCGCCTCGACCACCGCCGCGATGGATTACCTGACCCGCCTGCACGACATGTTCAATGGCGACTGGTTGCTGGCCCTGGCGGCCTACAACGCCGGCGAAGGCACCGTCAGCCGGGCCATCGAGCGCAACGAGCGTCTCGGCCTGCCGACCGACTACTGGAACCTGCCGCTGCCCGCCGAAACCCAGGCTTATGTGCCGAAGTTGCTGGCACTGTCGCAAGTGGTGATGGCGCCGGAAGCCTACGGCGTGAACCTCAACCCGATAGCCAACGAACCCTACTTCCAGGTCGTCGAAATCAACCAGCGGATGGACCTGTCCAAGGTTGCTGAAGTCGCCAACATCGACGAAGACGAAYTGTTCCAGCTGAACCCGGCCTTCAAGCAGCGCACCACCACCCTTGATGGCCCGCAACATTTGCTGGTGCCGACTTCCAAGGCACAGCTGCTGACCAGCAGCCTGCAGACCATGCGTCCTGAAGAACTGATCAGCAAGAAATCGCTCAAGCCGGTCTTCGAAGGTGCCGACGATACTCAGGTCGCCAGCGTCAAGCGTTCCTACCGGGTCAAACGCGGCGACAACCTCGGCTCCATCGCCAAGGCCAACAACGTTGACGTGAAGGACCTGCAACGCTGGAACAATCTGACTGGCAAGAACCTCAAGCCCGGCCAGACCCTGGTCATGCAGGACAACAGCAAACGCAACTCCGGGCGCGTCAACACCGTGATTGCAGCGAATACCAAAAAACAGCAGACCACGTACAAGGTCCAGCAAGGCGACTCGCTGTACATCGTGGCCAAGCGCTTCAACGTAGAGATGCAGCACCTCAAGCGCTGGAACCCGCGTGTCGGCCAGGCGCTGAAGCCTGGTCAAATGTTGACCGTGGCCAACCCGCACTAAACAACAGCCCCTGAATTCAGGGGCTTTTTATGCCTGCGCAGTTTTTGTGGCGAGTGCAAAAACCTGTGGGAGCGAGCTTGCTCGCGATGACGGCGGGTCAGTTGACATCAATGCAAACTGATAAGCCCTCATCGCGAGCAAGCTCGCTCCCACAGGATT
>NZ_JBFUHY010000092.1:0-17724 GCF_056402155.1 Pseudomonas sp. P4_C1 | reverse complement strand
ACCTGTACGAGCCGCACCACTTAGTACTTAAGTACCAGTTCCCATGGAAGAACGTTAATAACATGAAAGCTATCGAGTTTCACGCGCTTGACTATAGTGCGACGCCCCACGCTTGGGTCGCCGACTTGTATCGCCTGCGCAAGGAAGTATTCGCTGATCGTTTAAGTTGGAAGGTCAATATAAATAACGGCATCGAGTTCGATGAATACGACAGCGAGCGGACGACCTACCTGATCGGTACCTGGGAGGGTGTCCCCTTGGCCGGCCTGCGCCTGATCAGCACTCTGGATCCCTATATGGTCGAAGGGCCGTTCCGTGATTTTTTCCGCTGCGAGCCGCCCAAGCACGCGCTGATGGCCGAGTCCAGTCGCTTCTTCGTCGACAAGGTCCGATCACGCCAACACGGCCTGGCCCAGGTACCGCTGACCGAAATGCTGCTTTTTTGCATGCACAACTATGCCGCAGGCAGTGGCCTGGAATCGATCATCACCGTGGTCAGCAATGCCATGGGACGGGTCGTACGCAACGCCGGCTGGCACTATGAAGTGCTGGATACCGGCGAAGCCTCTCCGGGGGAAAAGGTGCTGCTGCTGAACATGCCGGTAACCGAGTTCAATCGTCAGCGGCTGATGTCCAGTATTGCGCGCAAGCAACCCTTGTCATCCACGCAGGCAAGCCAGTGGCCGCATCGTCTGCACATCCGCGACACACCGCTCGGTTAGCCCAAGCGGATCAGCGCCTGAATCAGAGGATGCCTTGGCGCTGAGCCTCATAAACCGCCTGCTTGGCATTGCAGACCTGCAGTTTTCCGGAAATGTTGGACATGTGAAATTTGACCGTACGCTCGGAAATCGCGCAGATCAGCGCGATTTCCCGGTAGGACTTGCCCATCATCACCCACTTGAGCACCTCCATCTCCTTGCCCGAAAGTGGCCCACTCTGAAGTTTGGAAAACAGTTCATCCACCGTCCGCAGGCTCAACAGTCGGCTATGAAAGCGGATCAGTGCCATCTGTATCTGCCCCTGCTGGTCGGCCATGCGGCGATCGAAGTCGGCTTGCTGCCCGCCGTTGCAAAGACTCAACGAACTGAACACTCCACAGGGGTCATGCAGGATAAAGGTGGCGCCGGAGCAGATCCGGTATTGGCTGGAACGTCGAAACAACTCCCGACTCTTGTCACAGGAAACGGCCTGGAGCGCATCACTCCAAGAAAATGGCGCGCAACTTTTAAGACCGTGATGAATGATCGGATCGATCAAATGATAGTTGGCTCCCTTATAGGCTTTCAGCCAGGGCGATGGATAATTTGAAACAATAAGGGGAGCCGCTTCACGATTTCGAGGAACAGCAAAGTAGGCATAGCTTAATCCCTGAAGGTCCCCCAACAGGTTTTCAAGTTCGGATTGTAAACAGACGCTTGAATGACTCTCGTCGGCCGGGACGAAATCAGAGTATTTGAATTGACTATCCATGTTATGAGCTCATTATCCTCCAGGATTACCTCGACTCTGCGGAAACGGCGAAGACAATGCAAGATTTTTCATTATACCTGGCGCGTGAGTGCGTAGCACTGACATACAAGGCGGTTAATTCCGGTACGCTGGCGGGCTATATTCGACTATGACCTAAGGCAAACTCCGCGTTGAAGAACGCGTCGCCATCCAGCTCGGCCACGATCAGTCAGCGCGACGGTCGTCGGGCGCGGGTGATTTTACTGGCGGCTCAAGGCCGTTCGCGCAACGAGATTGCCCGGTTGACCGGTCTCTGCGTTGTGTCAGTCACGCGCTGGTGCAAGCGTTTTCAAGAGCTGCGTCTGCAAGGCCTGGTGGATCTGCCCGGACAAGGTCGCAAGCCATCCTTGCCGGCCGAAGCGTTGAAACGAACCCTTGAGCAAGTCACTCAGCCGCGTATCGGTCAGCCTCGCTGGAGCTGTCGAAGCATGGCTCGAGTCGCCGGCATTTCACCGGCCAGCGTCCAGCGGATATGGGCCGCCAACGACATTCACTCAACTTGCTACAGCCCAGATCGAGCAGTTGAGCGATCACCTCGTCATGCCGAAGCAGTTCTTCGTAAGTGATCGGTGACTCCTCCAAGAGATCATCTTTTTAAGGATGATGACCTGATCCAAATCAGCTCCAGCCCACACTCCAGCCCACACCCTGGATGATGGCTTCCGGTAACATCAGTTGGAATACAAAAGACAAAAATCAAGTATCCACATGCTTTATAAGGATTTTTTATCAAGCAATCAGACAGCAATAGAACTCAAAATACGTCAAAATAGCGGACATCGCCTCCGCCATCTTTATACAACAAAGCCCTGATTATTCAGGGCTTTGTCGTTTCCGGTGTTTGGCGAAAATCTCGCCGCTCGACAAGCGTTCCATAATTTGCTCAAGAAAATTATAGCTTCCGCTAAATTGACCAGCCCGACAGCGATCAGCTCTTCGTGTCAGCCCTGTCATATCGTCGTCACATCCACCCAGCACAATGGCATCAGCCAAAAGGATTTGGCCCATCTACAGAGAGCCCGGCCGACGCCGGGCTTTTTCATTGCTACGACATGTTTTTCACGAAACGCTCACAAGATGGAGCGCAGATTGGATGAACAAAAGGATTTGACCCCAAACAGAAGGCCCGCCATTGAGCGGGCCTTTTGCTGCCTGGATTGAGCGCGTGAGGAACCAATTTCAATCCTTCACAAGATGAAACTGGCGGCCAGAAGCAGAACTGACAGCGAACCCGGCCATTACGCTGTGGTCACAACAGATGATGGCAGCGCAAATGTTCAGTGGCCGCAGACCAAGGTCGCAAACCAACTTCATTCAAGAGCGATGCCTGCAATTCACACACTTCAGGGTGCGCCGGATAACCTCAGCGGATTCGGTTCCTGCCTGACGCAGGCGCTTGCCACTGCTCTCATCCAATGCTCCCTCAGCGGAGTAGGCAAATGACTCAATCAATGCGGTTCTTCCTGTTGATCTTCCTCGTGACGGCATCATTGGCATCGGCCGGTCTCCTGAACACCGCAGGAGCGGCCACCGCCGTGGATCTGAATGCCGACTCTCGACAAGCGTTGCAAACGCTCTACAAGACTAATCCTTTTTCCGAAACCATCTCGCACAACGCCAAAGCGGTGCTTGTTTTCCCGAACATCATAAAGGCCGGTCTTGTGTTCGGCGGCAGCTATGGCGAAGGCGTACTGATGAAAGGCTCGAAAGTCGAGAGTTACTACAACTCCGTCAGCGGTTCATGGGGGCTGCAGATCGGCGCCCAATCGTATGGCTATGTGGTTTTCCTGATGACCGATAAAGCCGTGAAATATGTAGCCGACACCAAGGGCTGGGAAATCGGTGTAGGACCAACGGTTGTTTTAGTGAATGCAGGGGTTGCGAAGAACCTGTCCAGCTCGACGCTCAAAGACGACGCCTACGCGTTCATCTTCGACCAGCAAGGGTTGATGGCGGGGGTCAGCATCGAGGGAACGAAGATTTCTCAGATCAAGCGCTAGCGTCAGCCGTTTGATTGACCATCGGGAGCGTAATGGCGGCCTATGCCAACCCGGATGGGTTTTCCCGTTCAGGCCAGGCTGTCCTCACGCCTGGCGCACGGACGTAGCTGATGATCGGGAAGCAGACGAAAGGAGCAGCAGGATCGATGCCGCAAGGATAGGCTCAAAGAAAGAGTGTGCCTCAGCCCTGATCTGGCCAGGTACGATCTCAAATACGCCTCTTGCTACAGGGGAACCGAGATGACGGGGAAAACTGCGCACCAATGCTCGCCATGGATCCTGCTTTTCCTGCTCGCCATCGACCTGGCACTGACAGCGGGATGTTCAGGCAAAGCCGCCACGGCTCGCTATCCCGCCCCAAACACGGGTTCAACCTGCTATGCAAAAGCCCTCCCGACTGTCGGCGAAGGCGGCCTCGCCTGGGCGGAGACCCTGGACATGGCTCGCCAGAAATCCCTGGATAATTGCATCCGCTATGCGGGCCGATCCGGCGGCACGCCGAATACCTGCCAAGTGGTGATGGCAGAATGTAAGCATTGATAGAGCGTTTTTTCATTTCTGCGCCGCTTTTGCATTTCTGTGCGACAGATCCCACTTCAGGGGCTCCCGTTTCACACGCTCGTGGTGGTAGTTTGCAAATGTTTCTGATCAAACGATCAGATATTTCTTACAAACCACCTGCAAAGGAATGCCCCCAGCAATGGATTTTTCCCTCAAGCACCTGGCTGCGACCAGCCTTATGCTCGCCAGCCTTTCATCGTTCACCACCGCTGCCCACGCCAACAACACGCCGCAACAGAGCGCGATCATCCTCAAGACCTTCAGTGATGCATCGGTCAAGGATTTCAGACAGTTCCTGGACGACTTGTCCAAGAGCGATATCGCCAAAACCGACAACCTCGGCCCGGCCATCCGTGCATTCCTCGATAACAAGACGCTTAGCGCCGGGCAGCAAAACGAAATCCATCGCCTGCTTGGCCTCTATGCCCGTGTGAAATACGGCAGCGCGGCCACCGAAACCTTGAAGGAGCTGGTGGCCATTCCAACCGTGCGCGTGGAAGGTGTTGACCAGCACGACAATCCTGAATTTCTCAAGATTGCCGAGAAGATCAAGGGCCTCGCCCGGGCGTTCAACCTGAACTTTCGCAACATCGATAACCGCGTCTATGAAATCTCCCTGGAAGGCGCTGGCGATGAAGTCGTGGGCATTCACGCCCATGCCGATGTGGTGCCGGTGACGCCGGAAAACTGGGTGCTGCAGGACGGCACCCGCCTCGATCCGTTCAAGGTCACCCTGATCGGTGATCGCATGTATGGCCGCGGCACCGAGGATGACAAGAACGGCATCGTGGTGGCGCTCTACGCCATGAAGATCATCAAGGAAGAGCAGCTGCCGCTGGCCCGCAACTTCAAGTTGCTGGTCGACACCACCGAAGAGACAACGGGCGACGCCATCCCCTACTACTTCGAACGCAACCCGACCCCCAACTACAACCTGGCGCTGGATGGCGGCTACCCGGTAGTGATCGCCGAGAAAGGCTACGGCACGGTCATGGCCAGCTTCGCCAAACGCAAGGCTCAAGGCAAAGGTGCGCAAATCACCTCGATGACCGGCGGCCTGGCCACCAACCAGATTCCGTCGACATCGGTCGCGACCCTGGTGACCGACAAGCCCGCCGAACTGGCCGTCAGCCTGCAAAAGGCCGGCACCGACTATGCCAAGCGCAATGGCGGCAACTTCGAGGTCGCCGCCAAAGTCGACGGCAAGGACGTCAAACTGACGGTCACCGGTGTGTCCGCCCACTCCTCCGAGCCCGAGTCCGGCGTCAACCCGGTGGCGAGGATGCTCGACTTCATCAATAGCCTCGACGGCAAGGTCGCGCTCAAGCACAACCAGATCACTGACGCCGCCCGCTACGCCGCCGACAACTGGGGGCTGGACTACCTGGGTGGCAAGTTGGGGGTCGGTTTTGCCGATGAATTCATGGGCCCGCTGACCACGTCCCTGACCTATGTCGGGATGGACGACAAAGCCTTCAAACTCGCGGTCAACCTGCGCGTGCCGAAGGGCAAGACGCCGGAAGTGCTCAAATCCGAAATCGCCGGAAAACTGGACGCCTGGAGCAAGAAGACCAGCATCGCACCAACCTTTGACCTGTCGATTGCCGAACCGATGTTCCGCAACCCCGAGGGTGAATGGGTCAAGGCCCTGCTCGCGGTGGCCAGCGAAAACCTCGGCATGGAACACAAGTTCGGCACCTCCGCCGGCGCCACGTCCGTGCATGAACTGCCCAACGGCGTGCAGTTCGGCCTGGCCATGCCGGAGGTCAAATACACCGGTCACAACGACAACGAGTTCAAGACCACCGCGCAGTTCCTGCTGGACCTGCAGATCGTGACCGAGATGATGGGCCGCATCGGGCAATTGCCGAAACTCTGATCCCCCTTCGGACCCGTCGCCCTGGCGGGTCCTTTGCTTTCACTCCCATTCCCAAGTCACATGCCGGCCCTTGTAGGAGCGAGCCTGCTCGCGAAAAACCAGAGGACGCCGCGGTAAGTCTGGTTTCCCGCGTCCTCGTTGGCCTCCATCGCGAGCAAGCTCGCTCCTACGGATCGATTTGATCCAGCACTCGGTTCGCCGTGATCTCCGCCAGCATCACACTGTTGGAAATGCCCAGCAGCGCATTGCACGACCCACCGTCCAGCAGAGGCTTCCGGACTCGGATTTCACGTAGAAGCGGGCAAAAAAGGCGTTTTCACCAGTCAATGGTCAGGCAGTTTGAGCAGACCGACTTTTTCAACAGAATCAGCCAAGACCAGACATCGAGAGAGCAAACCTCAAAGGGGCCGCACACTGACGCCGTTAACTATTTAAACAGCGGCTCCCTAGAACTTTTTCCTGTTTATCGGTCTATGTGCATAGGCACATCCGCTCGCTAAGCGCGAACCCGCAACCGGTTGGCCACACGCCCAGAAATCAATCAGAGGTTGTCTTCATTCATGAAATTCCATGACCCACGGATGGTGCTCTTCGGCCTGTTCGCGTTCGCGGCAGTGGGCTCGGCATCAGCAACACAGATGAAGACCTCAACCCCTGTTTTCGCACCTGAAGTCACAGCCGTTCAGGTTCCGGTCCAGGCTGCCGGCAACCCTTGGCCGACCCTGGCCAGTATGGCCGGCAAGCAGCCAGGGCCGTTGCTTGCCCATGACGACCGATACTGGCATGACGGCCGCTGGCACTCTCACAGAGACGATTGGCGCCGGGACGACTGGCGTAGGGATAACTGGCGCAGAGAGCAAGCCTACCGAGAAGCAGAACGCCGCCGTGATTGGGAACGCCACCAGGATCGGGCCATGCGGTACCGCTACGAGGACGATCGCCGCTACTATCGGCGCTAGTGCTAACGCCCTCGCCATGCAGCGCAACGCCCCGAGCCATCCGTTCGGGACGTTGCTCTTTTCTCAGCGATAGCAATCGAGCAGGCGTGCGGCGACTTCCTTCAACTGCTCCTCCGCCAGACGATTGATCCCGGCAGCACGCTTGCGCCCTCCCCCCGTTGGAAACTGCCGGCAGAAGGCATCCGCCGTCATCCCGGCCTCTTCCGGTACCCGCAGGCTGAACGCCTAGTCGCCGTCCGCCCTGGCGCTGAGCAAGCCGATCGCCTTGCGCGGCGCACGGGCCGCCAACTGGTTGGCCAACACGCCGCTGAACCGCCGACTCGCCACAAGCCTCCCGCGACCTGCTGCGCAGCCTGTTCCAACTGACCCGCACGGAAACCGAAGTGGCCATGCTGGTCATGGACGGCCAGCCCCTCGATAAGACGGCCGAGGCGCTCGGGGTTTCGCGCAACACCGTGCGCGCCCACTTGCGCGGAGTGTTCGCCAAGACCGGCGCCACGCGCAAGGCGCAACTGGTCAAGACTTTGCTCAATAGCGTGGCGTCATTGGGGTAGTCGACTGCCGCTGATGTTTTGGGCAGAGAGGCAAGCATCCAGCGATGAACTCATCGAGCAGCGTGCTGCCCGAGTTCCTGGGCAAGCCCGATGAGAATGCCTTCGGGCCCCCGTATGTAGCAGAGCAGATACATATCTTCGTACCGGGCCACTTTGCCGACGAGCTTCGCGCCGCGTTTGTAGAGCCTGGCAAGCGTGTCGGCGATGTCTTCCACGGTGAACATGACACGCAGGTAACCGAGGGCGTTCACCGGGGCGTTGCGGTGATCGGCGATCACAGGTGGTGCGAGGAATCGGGATAACTCGAGCCGGCTGTGACCGTCCGGCGTACGCATCATGGCAATCTCGACGCGCATGTCGCGCAATCCAGTGACGCCATCTGCCCAGTCGCCTTCGATGGGTGCGCGCCCCTCGAACTCGAGGCCAAGTTCGGTGAAGAATTCGATGGCAGCGTCGATGTCTTCTACAACGATGCCGATGTTGTCCATGCGCTTGACCGTCATGATGTCTCCTTGCTGTCCAACTTAGCCGTCCAACGTAGTAGCCGAACACCTAGCTTGGCATTCCCGGGCAAGACGACAAAATAAACAGACCAGCGGATCCCCCCGCTCAACCGATGTTGCCTCAGGCACGCCAGGCGGGATTCTCGATCAGTAGCGCCATGCCCTGCCCGCCGCCAACACAGGCCGCGGCGACGCCATAACGCAGATTGTGCTCACGCAGTTGTCGGGACAGGGTCAGCACCAGGCGCAAGCCACTGGCGGCCAAGGGGTGGCCGAGTGCCAACGAACCGCCCTTAACGTTCAGACGCGAAGGATCCAGCTCCAGTTCCTGAGCCACCGCCAGGACCTGGGCGGCCTGGGCTTCGTTGATTTCAAAGCGGTCGATCTGCTCCAGGCTCAAGCCGCTGCGCTGCAACAGCAGGCGAATCGCCGGTGCCGGACCGATGCCCATGAACTCTGGCGCCACCCCGACCACCGCGCTGGCCCGCAACAAGGCCAGCGGTGTATCCCGACAGGCCGAAGCGCGCCCGACCAGGGCCGCTGCCGCGCCATCGACCACCGCACAACTGTTGCCGGCGGTTTGCACCCCGCCTTCGTGCACAGTGCGCAACCGGGCCAACGCCGCGATGTCTCCGGGCCGTGGGTGGCTGTCCTCACTCACCGTGGCGACACCGCGTGACAGGCGGATGCTGCGTGGCTGATAGCCTTGCAGTTCAAACACCTGATGCCCCACGGCAACGATCTCGGGTGCAAGCCAGCCAGCCTGGTGTGCCGCAAACGCCCGGTGGTGACTGGTACAGGCGTAGGCGTCCACCGCTTCGCGACTCAGCCCATAACGCCGCGCCAGGTTGTCGGCGGTGGTGATCATGTCCACCCCGGGAGCCGGGTCGTACAAGGCTTCCCAGAGAAAATCCTTGAACTGCACTTCTGTACCAAGGCGGAATCCGCCTCGATGGGTATAGGCCGCAATCGGATTGCGCGACATCGATTCGGTGGCCACGCACAGGGCCAATTGCACGCCGTCATCCAGTTGCCTGGCGGCCTGGCGCAGCAGTTCGAAACCGGTGGCGCAGATGCGTTGCACCCCCAGTGCCGGAACCGATTGCGCCACGCCGCTGTAGAGGCCGATGTGCCGTGGCAGCATGTAGGCATCGAAGCTGGCCTGGGCCATGGAGCCCGCCAGCACGCTGTCTACCGCCAGTGGGTCGACTTGCGCGCGAGCCAGTACTTCGCGCCCGACCTTGATGCCCAGGTCGATCGGTGAAACCTCGGCCAGTGCACCACCGAGGTCCACCCACGGCGTGCGCAGCGCATCGAAAATCGCCGCATCGGCAAAGGCCGAGTACTGCCCGCCTGTGTTCAGGACTTCGCTCCCGATTTCGCCCCGGCGCGCAGGATGGCCGGATCGAGCCCGCGATAGAGCGCCTCGACCTGCTCCGCGCGCCACTGCAATACCGCACGCTGATTGATCGAACCCTTGTCGGTGATTTCACCCCGGTCGATGGACGCCGGCTCGTCGAGCAAGGCGATCCACTCCAGGCGACTGGCATTGCCCGTGGCCTCGCGATTGAGTCGCTGCAACCAGCCGGCAAACCACTCGCGCACCGGTGCGCTGGCCAGCACCTCGGCGTCGCTGGCACTGGCCGCCAGCCCTGACAGTCGTCGACATTCAAACATCCGCGCAAAGACCAGCGCGCCCAGGCATTCACGATCCGGCGCGGTCACCACCAGGTCCTGGACATAGGGCGATCCTTCGAGCACCGCGCGGCTGCGCAAAGGTCCGACACTGACGAACACCCCGGATGACAACTTGAAATCTTCGGCGATGCGCCCGTCGAACATCAGCCCCAATTGCGGATCCCTCGGGTCGGCGAGCTTGAGTGCATCGCCGGAACAGTAGAAGCCCTGGGGGTCGAACGCTTCCAAGGTCTGCTGCGCTGACCGCCAGTAGCCGGGCATGATATGCGGCCCACGAAAACGCCCTTCCAGTTTGCCGTCCACCGGCACCAGGCGCACCTCGCAACCGGGCGCCGGCAGGCCGACGTAACCGGCCATGGACAACGGCCCGGTGGTGAAGGTGCAGGACGGCGAAGCCTCGGTCATGCCGAGCCCGGCCATCATGCGAATACGCTCACCGCAATGCTGTTCGCTGATCCGGTCGAGGCGGTCCCAGACACTTTGCGACAGACCGGCTGCGGCAAAGAAGAACAGGCTGATGCGCTTGAAAAAGATCTCCCGCAGTTCCGCGTCCTGCTCCAGTGCCGAGACCAGTTCTTCCCAACCCTTGGGTACGGTCAGGTAGGCGGTGGGCGACACTTCCTTGAGGTTACGCAGGGTCTGCGCGAAACCCTGCGCCGTCGGCTTGCCGTCGTCCAGGTAAAAGCTGCCACCGTTGTAGAGCACAATGCCGACGTTATGGCTGCCGCCGAAGGTATGGTTCCACGGCAGCCAATCCACCAGCACCGGCGGTTCTTCGCCGAACACCGGAAACGTCTGCAACAGCATCTGTTGGTTGGCGCACAGCATGCGTTGTGTGGTGATCACCGCCTTGGGTAGCTTGGTCGAGCCGGAGGTGAACAGGAACTTGGCGATGCTGTCCGGCCCCGTGCTGGCAAACGCGGCTTCGGCCTCGGCCCAGCCCTGCTGCTCGAGCAGGCTGGCAAAGCTGACCTGACGACGCCCCGCGACTTCGCCCCGGACGGTAATCATGGGCGTTTCAGCGGGTAGCACCGCCTCGATGGCACGCTGGTAGGCCGCGGCATCACTGACAAACACCAGGCCGGGTTGAAGCAGGTCGCAGACGTGACGCAGCTTGGCGAAATCCTGGGACAGCAGCGAATAGGCCGGCGACACCGGGCAGTAGGGAATGCCCGCGTACAGGGCGCCGAAGGCGAGCTGCAAATGCTCGATGTCATTGCCAGAGAGCAGCACCAGCGGTTTGTCCGCCGACAGGTCGTAGCTCAACAGGCTTTGGGCGATGGCCCGGACACTGTCGAGCATCTGCGCGTAACTGACCCGACGCCACTCACCGTCGGCCTGGCGAGCGGCGATAAAGGTCTGCTCGGGACGCACCCGGGCCCAATGCACCAGACGGTCGAGCAGTCGCGGTGGATACTCGGCCAATGGCTCTTGGGAGCGCATGTGCAATGCGCCCTGCTGTTCTGTCACCTCGACCGCTGCGCGACCGATGGACACGTGACGGTAGCGCGACGCGCCGGCCTGGGTGTGGGGTTGCGATCTGAATTCGGAACTCACGTGCTTGTTCTCCATCAAGGCACGCTACCACCAAGCCGCACGAATGGGCATGGTGGTGGCTGCAGCCTTTTTTATTGTTATTTCTGCTGTTCAGATCGGGTAATGCCGCGGTCCATGCTGCAAGGTGACCCAGCGCAACTGGGTGAAATGCTCGATGGACGCCTTGCCGCCAAAGCTGCCGTAGCCGCTGGACTTGACCCCGCCGAAGGGCATTTGCGCTTCGTCGTGCACGGTCGGGCCATTGATATGGCAGATGCCCGACTCGACCCGTTGGGCCAGCGCCAGGGCGCGCCCGGTATCGCGACTGAAAATCGCCGCCGACAAACCAAACTCGGAATCGTTGGCCAGATGCAGCAACGCTTCATCGCCCTCCCCGCGCAGCAACACCGCCACCGGGCCGAAGGACTCTTCGCGATACAGACGCATGGTCTCGTTGACGCCATCGATCAGGGTCGGCTGCAAAATGCTGCCGTCCAGTTGCCCGCCGACCACCAGCCGCGCGCCCTTGGCCAAGGCATCGTCGATCAACCCCTTGATGCGCGTACCGGCACTGGCATCGACCAGCGAACCGAGCACCGAATCTGCCGCCGCAGGATCACCGGCGCGCAGGGTCTCGACCTTGGCCGCCAGCCTGGCGACAAAGGCGTCGGCGACCTTGGCATCGACGATCAGGCGTTCGGTGGACATGCAGATCTGTCCCTGATTGAAGTAGGCGCCGAAGGCAGCTGCCTCCACCGCCGCATCCAGGTCAGCATCATCGAGCACCAGCAACGGCGCCTTGCCGCCCAGCTCCAGCAAGGCCGGCTTGAGGTGGCGCGCCGAAAGCTCGCCGACAATGCGCCCGACATGGGTTGAACCTGTGAAGTTGACCCGCCGCACCGCCGGGTTGGCGATCAGCCGCTCGACAATCGCCGGGGCATCCGCCGGGGCATTGCTGATGACGTTGACCACGCCATCACCCAACCCGGCATCCTGCAAGACCTGGCCGATCAACCGATGCACCGCCGGACTCAATTCGGAAGCCTTAAGCACCACGGTATTGCCGCACGCCAACGGCATGGCGATGGCGCGGGTGGCGAGAATCACCGGGGCGTTCCACGGGGCGATCCCCAGCACCACACCGCAGGGTTGACGCAGGGCCATGGCAAAACTGCCCGGCACATCCGAGGGGATGACTTCGCCATTGATCTGGGTGGTCATCGACGCCGCTTCACGCAGCATGTTGGCCGCCAGCCGCACGTTGAAACCGTACCAGTTGGCCATGGCCCCGGTTTCACCGGCCGCGGCAATGAACTCTTCACTGCGCGCCTGCAACTGCTCGGCGGCCTTGAGCAAACGGCTGCGACGTTCATTGGGCGCCAGGGCGGCCCAGGCGGGAAACGCCGACTGAGCGGCAGCCACCGCGGCGTCGGCATCTTCCAGGGTCGCGGCGGCTACCCTCGATACCAGTTCACCGGTCACCGGGTTGCGGCGTTCGAAGGTCCGACCGTCGCGGGCAGGCAGCGACTGGCCGCCAATCAGCAGGGGCACGTCCAGCATGGTGATTCCTCTTTATTGTCTTTATCGGGAATGCATTCGAGCGATAGAGCGCGCCGGGGCGGACATGCACCCGGCGATCAGTCTCAGCGCTTGTAGGCCTGCAGACCGGGCTTGATGCTCTTGTCGTCGAGGAACTGCTTCATGCCCTGCTCGCGGCCACCTTCGGTGTCGAGCAGGCGCGACTGGTCGAGCTTGGCGTACAGGTAGTCCTCGTTCTGCTCCCAGGTCAGCTCGCGGCAGCGCTTGAAGCCATGCTTGGCCGCACGCAGCACCACCGGGTTTTTCTCCAGCAGGTTGCGCGCCAGATCCACCGTGACTTCACGCAGTTGCGCCAGGGGTACGCTTTCGTTGACCAGACCCATCTCGGCAGCTTTCTGCCCACCGAAGGTCTTGCCGGTCATGATGTAGTACAGCGACTGACGATGGCCCACGGTGTCGGCCATGGCCTTGCTCACCAGGTTGCCCGGCGGGATGCCCCAGTTGATTTCCGAGAGGCCGAACGTCGCTTCGTCGGCGCAGATCGCCAGGTCACAGGCCACCAGCGGGCTGAAGCCGCCACCGAAGCACCAGCCGTTGACCATGGCGATGGTCGGCTTGGCGTACATGCGCAGCAGTTTCCATTGCCATTGCGAGGCTTCGCGGCGGATTTTTTCCTGGAGGATCTCCGGGCCCGCGTCCACTTCGCGAAAGTATTCCTTGAGGTCCATGCCCGCGGTCCAGGCATCGCCGGCACCGGTCAGCACCAGCACGCCGGCCGCGGGGTCCTGCTCCAGGGTTTCCAGTACATCGATCATTTCCCGGTTGAGTGTCGGGCTCATGGCGTTGCGTTTTTCCGGGCGATTGAGAATGACCCAGGCGATGCCTTCTTCGATTTCGACCTTGACGGTTGTCCAGCGACCTTCGTAGTTGCTCATGGCGATGCTCTCTTGTTCTTGGCTTGAAGATGACTGGAAATTAAAGGACCTATATAGTTATGTCAATTAACTATTAATCGAATTAACCATTTTTTTATCTACCCGAAAATATCCTCCGAACCCATCACCATGAACGGCGGGCATAGCTATCAGCGGCCAACCCCGGCAAACTGGATACGCTTGTTAACCTCCACCTGTTCAGGATTCACCCGCAATGGCCAAGCCTTCTCCCCTCGCCGCCCCGAGCGAGTCCCCGTCCGCCACCGCCGAGCTGCAGGCACCGCTGGATTCGGCACTGGATGACCTGATCGGCTACGCGATGCGGCGCGCCCAACTCAAGCTGTTCCAGAACCTGATCGGTCGCCTGTCAGCCCATGACCTGCGCCCCGCGCAGTTCTCGGCCCTGGCAATCATCGAGCAGAATCCGGGACTGATGCAGGCCGACCTGGCCCGGGCCCTGGCCATCGAGCCGCCGCAGGTGGTGCCGCTGCTCAATAAACTGGAAAGCCGCGCGCTGGCGGTGCGGGTGCGTTGCAAGCCGGACAAACGCTCCTACGGAATCTTCCTGAGCAAGACCGGCGAAACCTTGCTCAAGGAGCTCAAGCAGATCGCCGCGCAAAGCGATTTCGACTCCACTTCATCGCTGACCGGCGAGGAACGCGAGGAGCTGCTGCGCTTGCTGAGAAAGGTTTACCAGGACTGAACGCGCGCTGCCGGCACGCTCCAGAAGAGACGGCCGGCGGAGAACATCGAAGGACCCGGGCTTACCAGATCGGCGAGGTATAGAGCACCAGGAAGCGGGTCTGGTTTTCATCGCGGAATGCCGCGCCGGCCGGGAAGTCATTGCGGTAGATCGACTTGCGCGCCAACAGACCGAGGTTTTTCAGCGGGCCGCTCTGAATCACATAACCCAGCTCCATCTGGAATTCGCGTTCCTTGCGGTCATCGGCGTTGAAGGCGGCCAACTCGATGTTGTCGCCGCGCACATAACGCAACCGCCCCTTCAGCCCAGGCACGCCGGATGCGACGAAGTCGTAGTCGTAGATGGCCTGCCAGGTGCGCTCCCTGGCATTGAGAAAGTCCGAACTCATCGTCAGTTCGCTCATGCCCATCAGCTCGGTGCCGGAGATGTACGGCGTTGCCGTGTCGCCACTGGAATACATGTAGCCAAGGCTCACTCGGTGCCCGCCAAAGCGGTAGCCGAACAATGCCGAGAGATTGCGGTTGTCCACCTCACCCGCCTTGGCGCGGCCATCCTCGCGGCTGAAAAAACTGCGCAAGTCACTGCTGAACACACCGTCGCCGAGCGGCAGGTTGTGCAGCAACGCCAGGGTGTCCTGTTGGTACAGGTCGGTCACCTCGGCATGGTAGGCACGCAGGCTCAGGTCCTTATTGACCTGGTAATCACCCCCCAGCCAGGCCAGGTGCGAGGTGGTGGCAGCGCCGTTGAAACGCCGGTTCGGCGAGGCGACGGTCATGGCCTGATAGTCCGTGGAATCGCGTTTGTTGATACGATCGATGTAACCGGTGTTCAGGGTCAGGCCATCGAAATCCCTGGAGCTGAGCGTGGTGCCGCGAAAGGTCTGTGGCAGCAGTCGCGACGGGCTGGCAAAGGCAAACGGCAGGAAGATCGAGACATCGCCGCTCTTGATCGTTGTCTGGGCAAACCGCAGCTTGGCCGTCGGCGCCAGCCGCGAATAGTCATCCGCCGCGCGCTTGTCGCTGGCCGACACCGGCAACAGTTCGGTGCCGCTGCGATCCGGCGCGGAGTCGAGCTTGACCCCCAACAGCCCCCGCAAGTCCAGACCAAAGCCTACAGTCCCTTCGGTAAACCCGGACTCCACGCCCATGATGAAACCCTGGGCCCACTCCCGCGCGGCAGACTTGGCGCCGCTGTCCTGGTATTCACGGTCCAGGTAGTAATTGCGCATGGTCAACGTTGCGTGACTGTCCTCGATAAACCCTTCGGCCCGCAGCTGCGGGGGCAGAACGCTGACGCCAAGCAGCGCCACGACCCACCCAGGAAGGATCCTGGAGACGCAGGAGAGCGACGCTACTGAACCGGTGTTCCTGTGGCGTTTTGGCATGTTCGATGTCCACTTTTTATTGTTGTTCTTGAGTGCCGGACCCACACGGGGCTGTCGGCTTCACGACCAGAGAATGGAAACACCCAAGGGGTATCGTCAATCGCGAATGACCGATAATCGAACATTAATATTATTATCTATTTTCAAACAGTATCTTTAATGCATCCATAACAACCTGTTTATTAAGGTTTTATTCGTGGTTTACGCAGATTTTACGACACCGTTCTTTTTTTAGTTATCTTTGTTATCTTAATCGTCGGCGGTCATTGACGGCGCTCCCAACGCACGGAGGGCTCGACTGCATAACAAAAACAACAATGAGGTTCACCCATGGACAGTCCATCGCGTCGCTCGACGCTGACAATCGCTTTGTGCTTTATCGTTGCGCTGATCGAGGGGTTCGATCTGCAGGCTGCCGGCACCGCTGCCGCAGGATTGCGCCAGAGTTTTGCCCTGGACCCGAAGATGATGGGCTGGGTGTTCAGCGCCGGGATCATTGGCCTGCTACCTGGCGCGTTTTTTGGCGGCTGGGTTGCCGATCGTATCGGCCGCAAGAAAATCCTCGTCGGCGCCGTGTTGCTATTTGGCGTCTTCTCGCTCTGCACCGCCTACGTCGAGAGCTATTCCAGCCTGCTGCTGGTGCGCTTCATGACCGGCCTGGGCCTGGGCGCCGCCCTGCCCAATCTGATTGCCCTGTGTGCCGAGGCCGTGAACGAACGCCATCGTGGCACCGCCATCAGTGTCATGTACTGCGGCGTGCCCCTGGGTGGCGCGCTGGCGGCAGTGGTGGCAATGTTTTCCAGTGAACACTGGCAAACCACCTTTATCATCGGCGGTCTGACGCCCTTGCTGGTGGTGCCGCTGATGGCCCTGCTGTTGCCCGAATCCACTGCGTTCCGTCAGCAGCACGTCACGACCGGCAGCCCACGCTCGTCTACCGCCCAGGCGCTGTTCGGCGAAGGACGCGCACGCAGCACGCTGGCCTTGTGGTTGAGCTACTTCTTCACCCTGACCGTGATGTACATGCTGCTCAACTGGCTGCCCTCGCTGTTGCTGGAACAGGGTTTCACCAAGCCCCAGGCAGGCATGGTGCAGATGCTGTTCAACCTGGGCGGTGCCATTGGTTCGCTGCTTGGCGGGGTGATGCTGGACCGCTGCAACGGCCTGAAAGTGGTCCTGTTCGTGTATGCAGGAGTGTTGGCGGCACTGGCTGGGGTCGGCCTGTCGGTGGGTATCGTGCCGATGGCAATCGCCGGGTTTGCCGTCGGGCTGTTCGTCATGGCTGCACAGCTTGTGCTGTATGCACTGGCGCCCCCTTCCTACCCGACTTCGGTGCGCGCCACCGGCGTCGGCGCGGCCGTGGCCATCGGCCGGCTCGGCTCGGTGGCAGGTCCCCTGGCCGCCGGCCAGATCCTCGCCGCCGGTGCCGGCACCACTGGCGTGCTGCTGGCAACTTCACCGGGGTTGGTGATCGCCGCGCTGTCGATCCTGACCGTGATCGCCCGCACCGGAGCGATCGCCGAGTCTCGGCCAGAAGCTGCAAACTGAGCCCCGCTACCAAGAATTGTAGGAGCTCGCTCGCGAAGAACGCCAGGACACCGCGTGGCCCCAGGCAGTTAGCGTCATCGTTGACGACCTTCGTCGGAACGCCGCCCGGAGCAAGCTCGCTCCCACAGGTAACAGCGTTTGAGGTGTACGGAGGCCAAAAAACAAAACCCCTACCTGCGTGCGCAGATAGGGGTTTCGGAATTTAATCTTGACGATGACCTACTCTCACATGGGGAAACCCCACACTACCATCGGCGATGCATCGTTTCACTGCTGAGTTCGGGATGGGATCAGGTGGTTCCAATGCTCTATGGTCGTCAAGAAATTCGGGTACTGAACCGTTTTTCAACGTTTCAGCAAATTGGGTATGTGACAGCTTTCGGTGTTTTGTGAGCGTCGAACTTTCGGTTCAT